>NZ_JADBUE010000381.1:0-14323 GCF_020245805.1 Microcystis sp. M179S2
ACAGTGAGTTCTTTTCTTCTTCCGTGAATTCTAGGTTAATCATGTTTTTAATGAGTGCTTTGCTTCTAATTATGACTCTTAAACTATATTATTGTCCTTGAGTAAAAAATGCAAGTTGTAGCCGTGCAAAGTATAGTTATAAAAGAGATTTTTCTCTTGAATACGATGCCAGTGATTCTATTTCTGCTTTCATTGTTGTGAAAAGAGCGAATATAAAGATTGAAAAAAATCAATTGATGATTGATGTCAATATTCGTTAGCAACTCCTTTGCCTTCAGAAATGTCAGCAATAAATATTGAAAATAGAGAAGAAGAAAATCACTAGGGGTTTCGGCTGGTTTTGGTAGGCAAAATGTATTCTAAGATACAGTCGTTAGGTGAGGGGATTCGTCTATCGTTCCGACAAATGAAGAGAACGATTTAAAATATCCTCAATACCGTAGGGACAAACGGGGGGAAACTCCAATCCCGTCCCTCTAAAGGCATCGCAACAAGCAACAGCATAGAGTTTAAATAGGCTTTCATCGGTTAAATATCGCCTTAAACTGGGGCTATCGTCCAAATAAAGCCTAATATTAGCTCTTTCTCCCTGAATAGTTCCCAACCAACCCCTGGATCGCCGTTGAGGTTGATAGTCCCACTTTAATAAATGATGCAAAATTAATCTGAGACTAGCGAGTAAGCGATCGCGCTCCCGTTTCGACAAATCCCGCACCTCTTCGACTAAATTCTCAATATCCAACTCGGAAAACCGACCAGAGGCTAATAAATCGGCCATTTGTTCGGCCCAAAGTCCAAAGTCTTGCTCATAGGATGCCGTCATCAATTTATCTCCTTCTAAGCTCAATTAACATTATATTGAACCCCTTGCATAATTAATTTTTGATGGTTCAAAAACAGCAAAAACAAGGATTAAATTAGCCAAAATCTGTAAATTATTATTCATTGATGACTGAGAAACTGGTATCTTTTCAAAGATCGCCGAACCATTAACGGGTTTTGCGTCTTCGGATGACATTATTAGAATAACGAGAAGGTTTTGGCCGGGGTTCTTTTCCCCCTCCCAATTCGCGACTAACTTGCTGAAAAATATCCCGTCGCAGCACAGGATATTCCCCTATCCACTGGTCGAGTTGGGGAAGATGGACATCAGAAAGCTGATTGATATCCCCTAAATCGGGTTCTCGAGACATTAACAAAGCTTCGGCCACCATCCCGGGACGGATCGATTTATGAATGCGTTTGAGGGGAGCGCGAACGATCGCCGAAAAGCCAGTTTGATCACCGATTTCTAGATTAATACAGCGTTGGCGATTTTCGATAATCTCTAATTCCCCGCGTTTATTGACCCTTTCTTCTTCCCCGATTAATTCCTCGGTGACAAAAGCATCGAAAACGCGACCGCGCCAAAACCCCCCGTAGGGAAGACGACGATAGGTATTATTGCGAACACTGGCCCAATAAACCGGACCCCAGAGCCAATATAAACCGGCGATAATGTCGAAAATTAGTTTAATTGTTAAACCACCCGGGCCGAATAAATTACCGATTAACCAAGCTGCGGTGAGAGCGATGATAGAAATGAATAAACGGCGCAGAAAATCAGACCATTTACCCCAATAGTGAGCGTACTGGGGGCCGGTGGCGATAATCGGGACAATTTGCTCGATCGATTGACGGGTAAGGGGAACCAACATTATCAGTTATCGATTATCAGTTATCAGTTATAGTGTGCCTAATTGATTCGTGAATGGGTAGGCTCTAGAAGTCGGGTGTCGCTTGACGGCAAGCAGAGGACGTTTACATTTCATTTAGGGGCGCTATATCAGTTATGACAGCGTTTCTCATACTAGATGAAGTGTAACCTAATTTGGTATCGACTACCGACTTCCCAAAACGAAAACTTTGTACCTCACCACTAAGATAAATGCTATAGTTTTGGGGAATTGTCTATATGTTGGTTGCCATTCATCCCATCGCTAAAAGCTCAGGACTTCTGGCGAAATTTCAGTTAAAAGTTAAATCCCTCAAGAAGTCCGATGAAACAATCTATAATAAAATCAATGCTGTTTTGTTCCCAAAGACTGCCACCATGACTTCTTCTCCGGTTAAATCCTTAACTTCTCAGATTGTAACCACTCAACATTTACCCCCGTTAGAAAATGGGGATCGCTTAATTCGTCCCGAATTCGAGCGCCGTTATCAAGCTATGCCAGGATTAAAAAAAGCCGAACTGATCGAAGGAGTTGTGTATATGGCATCCCCATTAAGGTTTAAATTTCATGCTGAACCCCATGGCAATCTTGTGGGTTGGCTATGGACATACAAAGTTGCTACCCCCCAAGTACAAATGGGTATTGAGCCAACAGTCCGCTTGGATATCGACAACGAACTACAGCCGGATGGGGTGTTATTAATTAGTCAAGAAAGCGGGGGAAAATCAACCCTAACTGTAGAGGGATACCTAGAAGGAGCGCCGGAATTAGTGGTAGAAATTGCCGCTAGTAGTGCCGCCATAGATTTAGGGGATAAAAAACGTGCTTATCGTCGCAGTGGCATTCAAGAATACCTTATTTGGCAGGTATTTGATCAAAAGATTGATTGGTTTAGTTTAGAAAATGGCGATTATATTTCTTTGTTACCCAACCAAGAAGGGGTGATTTGCTCTCTAGTATTTCCAGGTTTGTGGTTAGATATTTCAGCCATGCTCAACGGCAATATGTCACGGGTGTTGGACATCTTAAAGGCTGGAATTAACTCGGTAGAACATCAAGAATTTATCCAAAAGTTAACTGCAGCGCAGTCAGGGGAAGCCAAATGAAACCTCCAGCTATTCTCATTTTAGGAGAAACCAGTATCCCCGTTGCTCGTCAAGTGCAAATGTCCCTACCGGAAGCAGTGGTTTATGGGTTAATAAATCGTACCCATTCGGCTGATTTTACCTATACTAATTTTGGCGAAACGGTGCGAGAATTTTTCCAGATGGGAACGCCAATTATTGGCATTTGTGCGGCGGGTATTTTAATTCGCACTTTAGCACCTTTATTAACTAATAAATGGCAAGAACCGCCTGTATTAGCAATCGCCGAAGATGGTAGCGCCGTAGTGCCTTTGTTGGGGGGTTTACAAGGGGTTAATGATCTCGCTCGTCAAATTGCCTCGGTTTGGCAAATTTCCCCCGCAATTACCACCACTGGTGATATTAGATTTAAAACGACCTTATTATCGCCACCCCCGGGTTATCAGTTACTTAATCCCGATGATGCTAAGAAGTTTCTGTCCGATTTATTGGCGGGTGAAAAAGTAAAATTAATCGGTGAAGCGGACTGGTTAAAAAATAGTAATTTACCGATTTCATCAGATGCAAAACTGAGCATTGAGATTATCGATAAAAGTAACTTAAACTTGGCAAAACCTAGCACTGCCTGTTTAGTTTATCTGTATGAGGAAAGCCAGCAAATTAAGGAAAAATCCAGTTTACCACTAGGGGATTTGGCCCAGGAAAGTCAAGGTAAATTAGCCATAGTCGGAACCGGACCGGGTGCGCTAAATTGGATGTCGCCGGAAGTTCGAGAAGTATTGGAAAAAGCCACGGATTGGGTGGGTTATAAAACCTATTTGGATTTGGTAGAATCCCTGCGAAAACCAGAAATTGTCCGCCATGAATCGGATAATCGGGTGGAACTCGATCGCGCAGAAATTGCCCTAGATTTAGCGGCTAAGGGGCGATCGGTTGTCTTAGTTTCCTCCGGAGATCCGGGAATTTATGCCATGGCCGCGGCCGTGTTTGAGGTATTAGAAAAAAAAGCAAAACAGGAATGGCAGCGGGTGGCCATTCAGGTCTGTCCGGGGATTTCGGCCATGCAGGCGGCGGCCGCCAGGGTTGGCGCACCTTTAGGCCATGATTTTTGTGCGATTTCCCTATCGGATCTTCTCAAGTCTTGGCAGGTGATTTCTCAGCGCATTGAGTTAGCGGCCCGTGCTGATTTAGCGATCGCATTTTATAATCCTGTGTCTCAAGAGCGCACTTGGCAATTGGAGAAGGCAAAAGAGATTTTACTACAATGGCGATCGCCGCAAACTCCCGTGGTATTAGCGCGTAATTTAGGACGAAAAGGGGAAACAGTGACGGTGAAATTCCTAAAGGATATGACTATTAAAGATGCGGATATGCGAACCATAATTTTGATCGGATCGAGTAAAACTCGCCTGATTGAGCAAGGGAAAAGCAAGCAATGGGTTTATACTCCACGTCACTATTAAGTAAGTAGTCGTGTAAAATTAACTTCTTGGTTAGGATAGGCAGTCAACATAGATTTGCGAACTTTTTTGTCGAAACCGGATCTTAAACTTTAAAAATAGGCATGATGGGAATAGTTGGGATCGAGGGGGTGGAAAGATGGGTAAACTGGTGGCTTTGTACTTACATATACTTGGCTATCTCAGGAATTCACGCTACTCTAGGTATCGGGTTCTTTACATTTTGTTACTTAACATCCGTAAAACAACCTGGTTCATTTACCTTATTTTCTCAAAAAAGAATCTTAAAAAAGTCTTAAGGCTTTATAATTGATCAGTGTTGTCAGGAGGAACATTGTGTTTAAACGACTTGCAGAACAGCATCGCCAACTAGTCAAAGACTTGGTCATGGATTTACAGGCCTTAGCGATCGCACTAGAAAATCAAGGTTATCTAGCATCTTGCTACACCTGTGGCGGTCAAATGAACAGCGCATCTTTTATGGTGGGATTGGGTGAAACCCATCTAATTCGGTTTCTCGTGTCCGATTACGGCATCACCTGGACAGAAATGCGCGATGATCGAGAGTTAATGAAACTCGAAGGTGCAGAAGCCATCAGCCAACTACAGGAATTAGCCAATCTGATTAAATATCAAATTTCGCCGGCGGAATTTATTGACAAAAAACCCTCCTCCGTGCTGCAACGGTTAGAGACGGTTTAACCCCAGATGTGACCTAGACCTGTATGTTTAGCGAACTTTTTCCCTAACCTTTCAGCCAACTGTTAGCTAGATAGGCCATTCGTTTCATCTCTTTTCGTCCCCGGGAGACGGAATCGAGGATCATGCCACAGGTCAAACTTAAAAAGGCTAAAAGCATGATCGAGGCCGATAAAATAGCGGTGGGAAAACGTGGTACTAAGCCGGTTTCGAGGTATTCAAACAGGACGGGGATCGCTAAGAGGAGGGAAATAACCGCCAAAATTAGCGAGACAAGGCTAAAAAAGAGAAAAGGACGAATTTCTTTAAAAAGTAGGATAGCGGTTCCCAATACTCGCCAGCCATCTTGAAAGGTTTTTAACTTACTTTGGGAACCTTCGGGACGTTCCCCGTAGAGGGTTGGTTCTTCGGCGAAGGGAATTTTTAATTCTAAAGCGTGGATAGTTAACTCGGTTTCAATCTCGAAACCATTGGACAAAGCGGGAAAAGATTTGACGAAACGACGAGAAAAGACGCGATAACCGGAGAGCATATCGATTAAACGCGCTCCAAACAGAAATTTCACCAATCCTGTTAAAAATAGATTACCAGCGCGATGACCGGGACGATAAGCCTGGGAGGATTTTGCCGCTTCCCGACGCGCACCGACCACCATATCCAATTGTTCCCCCAACATTCGTTCAATTAAGCGTCGTACTGCCGCAATTTCGTAGGTATCATCACCATCGATGAGAATATAGATATCGGCCTCGATATCGGCAAACATCCGCCGGACAACATTGCCTTTTCCCGGTTGGATTTCCTGACGAACGATCGCCCCCGCTTTCAGCGCCTCGGTCACGGTATCATCGCTAGAGCGGTTGTTATAAACATAAATTGCCGCTTCTGGCAGAAAAGTTTGGAATTGGGAGACCACTTTAGCGATCGTTAGTTCTTCGTTGTGACAGGGAATAATCGCGGCGATACGGTAGTTTTGCAGGGAAATCGGCGGAATAGCAGTCATTTCGATCATCGTCAAGTTTTTTTGGTAGTCTTGTACCATTTCCGCCGCAAAGATTGGGTCAGCGACGACAATGGTAGAATTAGCGGCGGCATTTTGATTAAGCCATTCCATCCCCTCTTTGAGACTTAATCTCCAGTAATCGGTTTCCTGTTGACCCTGGGCCGCTTTTAAGTCCCGAAAATTAAGGCTGCCAGCGGTTGAACGAGAGTTAAAAAGGGTTTGCAGGATGAGAGGCCAAGTTTTCCCGGGCTTTACTATTGCTTGCTGGACTTTTCGGGTTTAACCTCCGTCACACGCCAACTGAGTTTTAAATTCATCCAGAAGTTCCAAACAGTAACCATAGCGATCGCTATTAAGTTAGCAATATAGCGATTAATATGTAAGACATTAAAGAAAAAGTTCAAGAGCAGCACGTTGAGGATCAAACCGGCCAAACAAATAAGATTAAATTTAAGAAAACGTTTCAGACGCTGCTGCCACTGATTTTGGCCAGTGGACAAATCGCCAAAAGTCCAGCGATCATTCCAGAGAAAATTATTAATAATGGCCACCTCGGCGGCGATAATCTTACTGCGAGTTACTCCCCAAGCGAGGGTAGTGGGATCGCTGAGGAGATAAAAGATGGCCATATCGACGAATACGCCACTAAACCCGACTAAACTAAAGCGAAGAAAGCGAGCGAGGGGGAATTGCCAACGCCTTTTCAGGCCACCGAAACGACCGCGGGAACGCAATTTCAGCAAGTGCAGGATATATTCGATGTATTGTTGCCAGGTGACTTTGCTTTCACCGTCTTGACGCTCTTGGAAAACGTAACCCACTTCGGCGATCCGGTCGATATTGCCGCGACCGATAACTTCGAGGAGGATTTTATAGCCCATCGGGTTTAAGATCGGGCCAGCGATCGCTTGTCGATTAACCATGAAATAGCCACTCATCGGATCCGATACCCGTCCCACCACGTTAGGCAGAATGACTAATCCCAACAGCTGCGCCCCCCGGGAGAGGAAGCGTCGAGTCAGACTCCATTGGCTGACTCCACCCCCTTCCACATGGCGACTAGCCAGGGCGAGATCGGCTCCGGCTCTGGTTTGCTCGAATAATTTTAATAACACTTCCGGGGGATGCTGTAAATCGGCATCGATGACCCCAAGGATGTCGCCCCGTGCCACTTGCCACCCCCGTACCACTGCCGAGGATAGGCCTTTTTCTCCCTCCCGGCGCAGCACTCGCAGCTGGGGATATTCAGGGATTAAAGACGCGGCGACTTCCCAAGTGCGATCAGGACTATTATCATCGACAACGATCAGTTCGTAATCGTTGGGAAGGGCTTCGTCAAGTATTTGACTGAGAATGTTGACTAATTGAACGATATTTTGCCGTTCATTGTAGGTGGGAATGACTAGAGACAGGCTGAGAGGATAATTTTTTTCTTCTTCTAAGTTGCCGTCGTCCGGGGGAGGAGGAGATAAAGGTACCTGTAGATCTCCTGTGGGGGGAGTTAAGAAAAGATGAGACTGCTGTACCTTCATGAAAAATTTGACCTCACTCGCGGTTGATTTAGCTATAGACGCACTGACAACGGCAGAAGATTCTGAATACTTTTGGCCCTTTGGAACCTAACCTATTGAACCATACCTTTGTCGTCTCTTGGGCGGACACAAGCATTGATTAACCGGTACTATCGGCCATGACTCGTAAACCCAAGACACTGTGCTGTTGCTCAGGAGGGCAAAAGGTGCGATTGGCACTGCGTAGGTGCCTGGCTTCATCGCCCCAACTGCCCCCTCGCACTAAGCGGGCGGAACGATAACGGGGCTGCAAGCGAGTATCCCTGTCTAACCAAGCACTACCATCCAGGGGCGGGGTTCCCTCGTAATTCCGGTGCCAGCTATCGGCGCACCATTCGCCCACGTTGCCGTGCATATCGTAGAGACCGAAATTATTGGGGGCGAAACTGCCCACCGGGGTAGTCCTGGCCAGATAGGTGGTGTTAGGTTCTTCGGCGTAGGGATCATAGACGGCAAAGTAATTGGCCCGCTCGCTGGTGAGGGTTTCCCCGCAGTAAAAGGGGGTGGTTGTACCGGCGCGACAGGCGTATTCCCAGCGTGATTCACTCGCTAGTCGGTAATCTTTGCCGGTGGATCGGGAGAGTCTTTGACAAAATTCGATCGCCTCGTACCAGGAGACTCTCTCAACGGGTAAGTTATCACCTTGGAAAAAGGAGGGCGCCGGGTTGAGTTCGAGATTAATTTTGGGAAGTTGTGCGATCGCTCGCCATTGTGCTTGGGTGATCGGGTATTTGCTCAGAAAAAAAGCCGCCGTCGTCAGGGAATTTTCTGGTTTTTCACTGCTAGTATGATCGCCTCTTTCTTCATTTTTCGAGCCTCGTAGAAAACTGCCCCCCGGAATAGCCACCATTTCTAGTTCGCTGCCGTTGCCTAGGGGTTCGCGCCAGGAGCGAGCGCTACCCTGACGGCGATCGATAATTTGCCCTCGACGATCAACGGTGACTGTTTCAAAGCTATATTCTGTCCACTGGAGATTTTGCGAATTTACTGGGCGAATTTGCCGCAAAAATTCCTCTATTGCCTCTATATTCTCGGCACTAGCTTGGTTTTGGTCGGCAGAATAACTGAGCCGAGAGGAGAGAAGGGTAGCTAGTCCGGCACTTCCTCCGGCTAGGGCCGCTAATTTCAGCAAACTACGTCGGTTTAAGAGGGGATTAGGGGGATAGTTCATATTTTTAGGAGACTGGTCTGATATTTAGGCATTTCTAATCTTGATAGAAACGACTTTTTACTAAACAATAGGCTCTTTCATCGCCGTCACGACTGGCGGGATCGGAGTTTTCGGTATTACCTACTGTTATATAATCGCAAATTTCCCAGCCGGTTCGCTGTAAAATTCGGCGCAACCCGGCATTAGAAAAGATCCAATAGTTGGTGGAATCATTATTTGCTTCTAGTTCATCGAGTAAATAGGCTAGAGGAATCGCGGAAAGATCGATTCGATTAGCGGCATTACTCACCGTATTAAACTTAGTGACGCGGGTGCTAATCAGGCAATAATTGGCAGATTTCGCTAAGGTTTCGAGGGCATAGTAGGGATTTTTGAGATGGTATAAAATTCCTAAGAAGATGACTAAACTATAGCTTTTTTCGGGGAGGAGAAACTGGGAATCTAAGTTAACATCATGAATCTCCACAGAGGAAGAAAGTGCGGTTTTGAGCAGTTTAACCCCCTGCATAAGATTAAAGTTAGTAGGAGCGTAGTCAACCACCTGTACTTTACAGCCCAAAGATTCCAGAAAAAACGCCAGATCCCCATCGGCACAACCAATATCAACAATCGGTTTTTCCGAGATTAGTTCTAGGAGAAAACGGTTTTTACCTGTTAATAGTAATTCGAGAATCTCGAAGCAGGTTAAAGTGTTGTAAGGATACCAGCCAAAATTGTCGGGAGCGAGTTTTTCTTTTTCGGCATCTAATTGGACTCGAAACTGGCGGCCCTTATTTTTGAGCACGCTAATATCGAGAAGTTTCGGACTAATTTCTTGCAGTTCGGGAATGGTTAAGGATAACTGACCTAATCTTTCATAAAGAGCATTTTTTTCTCGAATCATTTCTTGTTTTTCTTGATTCAAACTCTTCAGATGATCTTTGAGAGAATCTCGTTCTTCAATTAAAGTCTCTCGTTCATCAACTAAGCGAGGATATTTCCAGAACTTAAGATATTTCTTGATTTTCATCTATCAATAGGAAGGAATTAATTTTACTAAGTGGGTGGGTGGAATTAAATATAAGATGAACGTAGGTTGGGGTGAAGCATGAAACCCAACGCCCGCATGGGTTACGCTACCGCTAACCCATCCTACAAATAATTGTGCCTCCCTACTTAAGTTAGTCTAGAAGGTGTCTGGCTGTTGGATATTTTTACCAAAACCACTCTAATAATACCCTCGATTGGGATCATTTGTCAAGATATTTACCAAAATTTTTGATGGTTAAAGTCAGCTTATTATTGGCTTTCGTTAATATATAGGCTGAGAATTTTTGCAGATAATTGATTTTGAATAATTATAGATTCTGGGTAACTTCCTTAGATAATTTTCCAATATTTGGGAAAATCTCGACAATTGGGACAGTATTCAATCAAAACAGTGGTGGATGATTTTGCTGGCATTCAGTCCAAACCAAGCCTCATCTCCGTGCAATCTGGGGAAAGAGGAGAGGTTGACGATGATCACAAAAAGTATGTAGATTAAAATCAGAAAACTTAGGTAAATTGGCAAGATTTTAACTTTTTTCATGATCGAAGTTATCCCGCTTAGATAATTAACTTTTTTTCTGCTTTTTAGACTTATTTTTGACAAATTCTGGTAAGGATTCAGGTCAGACAAAAAGCAGTCAAACCCATGCTGTGTAAGCATTTAGGCGAATTATGGACAAATCCTCATTCTCATTAAGAAACGCTGAAAGCCTTAATTTTCGTGCTTATTGAGAATGAAACTGTTAGTTTAGCGAGTTCTGAGATTTTAGAAGCCGCTCTGTGACTGCATTTGAGGCACCTGAATCCTTACAAATTCTGCAAGTTTGCCTAAAGATATATGATCCTACTCACCAGCTTCTTTGAGATACTGATTGATATGATAATTCGGGTTAACTTGACAAGAATTAGATCGCCTGTAAACGCAAGTTCCGTTAAAGCATTTCTCCCGTTGATAATCTCCGACGGCGGCCCGGTCTTGGTTAAATAATAGATAATTAAAATAAGGTTGTAGTTCCTCGAAATTTTGGTTATCTTTGAGGAAATAAATCGGTACATCTTGGTGTAAGTAGGCGTATCCCCCCGTATATTGCCACGCCAATCCTTTTACTCCTAAACCGCAGAGTTTTTTCTCGCTACTTAAATACTGATAGGCCTGTAATTGTCCGCCGTGGGTTTGCCAGTGAGTATAGCCCGGTTTTTGCCAAGGCGGTCCGAAATTAAAAGTCTGGTCGGTATTAAAACGCCCCGCCAATAACCAGGATAGAAAAGCCCAAAGAAGTAAACTACTAAAAATAATGATAGTTTTGCTGGCGAGGGAACCTCGCATTAACGATAAACGCGAGACGAGAGTGGCGGTTCCCAAACTGGCGAGAATAATAATTAATGGTAGGGCAGGGAACATATAGCGATATTCTTTGTGACCTAAAAAGCTGTGAGAGAGGATAATAACTAGGGCCAGAAGGGCGAGAATCCAGTGACGACGAGCAGCGATTGCAGAGAAGAAGAGGATCGGAAACAGCCACCAAGACCAATTGAGGGCTAACCAAGTAAAATATTGCTGCCAGGGGGATACGCCAAAACTATTAAATTTTCCTTCAAAAATATTAATCCAGATCAGTTTCCAAATCGATTGGAAGGGGGTGGACAAAGTGAAAGTGTCTAAAGCGCCACCCAGCAAAACCGGACCGAGAAAACCGAGGGCAAGGGGCAGTAATTGTGGAAAGTTTTTTTGTCTAATTTGATAAATGAGGGCGATGGCGATGGCAGGCAGTAAATGAAATCGAAGATAGGTGGTCAATCCGTAGAAAAACCCCGTCCAATACAGTCGCTGACGAGAGGGGGGATTTTTGCCGTAACATCCTAAATAAACGCCGACTAGCAGGGAATAAGCAGCAATAACTTCGGTGAAGGCTTTCGGGGCAAAATAGATAAATTCAAACCAAATCGCACAAATACCGCCGGTTAGGATAGCACCAGCCAAACCGATACTTTCGTAGGCGATCAAGAATCCGATCCAAACGGGGATTAAAGATAGTAAACTGAGGAAAATCTTGACGCTGGCCAGATAGCCACTGGAGCCCTCGGAAAAACCAGCAGTTAACTTCATAATCCCGCCAAGAATGCCTGGAAATAACCAAGAACGAATCCCGTCCCGAAAATCCCAAGGTATCATCCCATTACCAAAAGCTAGTCGATGACCCTGTTCTAAGGTCTGAAAAATTTCATCCGGCCAGAGAATATTAGGATAAGAAAAAGCGGCATTTAGACGGAGGAAAAGGGCAAAAATAAGGATTAATAACAACCAAACTCTAGAATAATTTAACTGACGAATCATGTTGGCAACTAAGGATAAAGATTTTTGCTTTAGGGGAAAATATAGTGATTTTTAACGGGGTAATTGTTGTTACTAGGCTATTAAGTAGGTGGGTGGAATTAAATATAAGATGAACGTAGGTTGGGTTGAAGCATGAAACCCAACGCCCGATTATGTTACGCTACCGCTAACCTATCCTACAAATAATTGTGCCTCCCTACTTAAGCTAATGTTTTTTAGCATATTGCTGATGGTAATGTCAATCTCTTAAGTTATAGTTTAGTAGGGAGAAACTGGGGAACTTTTCTCCTAGAAATGAGTCCCTTGCCTAGAGTTGGCTATTAAAGATGAGTTTGCCCTTTGATACCCCTGAGAATTTACGAAGGAGAAATTATCAAGGTTAAGTCATCTCGATAATCAGGTATTTAATCGCTCTGGGTTTGCCAAAAAATTTAACCGTCAAACCGTGATACAATAGCACGGGTTCACCCCAAAAAATAAATAGCGAGCTAATTTCAGAATAATGCTGCAACGAGATTTTCTATTTAAGAATTTTGAAAAGTTTGATTACCGTCTATTTCTGGGTGTATTAATTACGGTCTTGGGATTTATCTTAAGATATTATCAGTACGATTCCTTGCCTCCCTATAACTGGACTCAAGATGAATTTGCTTTTGCTTGGAGTGGCATGAGTTTGATTCAAGAGGGAGTTCCTACCAGTTGGTCTTTCCTCAGTCCCACGGATGATTTTTTGGTGACAGTTTGGGAAAAAACTGCTGTTCGTTATCGTTTTGTTACCCCTTGGTTTGATCATCCTCCCTTGTTTGGATTAATTGTGGGTATGACGGCTATTTTATCGGGAGCAAAGGAATTTTTTGACTGTAGTTTAACA
This sequence comes from Microcystis sp. M179S2, assembly GCF_020245805.1. NCBI lineage: Bacteria > Bacillati > Cyanobacteriota > Cyanophyceae > Chroococcales > Microcystaceae > Microcystis > Microcystis sp. M179S2. The sequence continues at coordinate 12,940 of NZ_JADBUE010000381.1, forward strand.
GTAATTAGAATTCCTTCTTTAGTTTTTGGCAGTCTCTCTATTTTCTTGCTTTATTTATTAGCTTTACGTTTGACTAATACCGGTGTGGCGATTATAACTTCTTTAATTTTTGCCACTAACCCCAATACGGTTTTTTTATCTCGTTTAGCAGTTAGTGAAAATTTATTATTATGTCTAAGTTTAGCGGTAGCAATTTTATTCCTTCAGTACGGTGAAAAGTCTCAAAAAAAGTATCTATACTTGGCTATAGTTCTAGGTGGTTTAGCACCTTTAGTTAAGGTGACAGGATTATATATTCTAGGTTCTCTAGTCGCTTTACTATTATTCCAAAAAAATTGGCGAGATAGCTTAATCGCTTCTCTGACGGCAGTTTTATCCTTAGGTTTGTATTACCTTTACGGTTGGTTTTATGATTTTAGTTGGTTTTTAACTACTCTCCAAGAACATAAAAATCGCTTTACGGATTTTGCTATGTTAAAAAATCTAGTTTTACCTACAGTTTTTTTTGAGGATGGTTGGTTAATTTTTAGTTGGATCACTCTACTGTTAGTTGCCAGATTTCCTTTGAAAATATCTAAGATACGATTAATTATTTTTCCTATATTAATCTATACAATTCTTCTTATTTTTTCTGGCGCTCAAAGCCATTACTATGCTTGGTATGTAATTCCTTACTATGGATTTCTCTTGCTAGTGCTTGGTATATTCTTAGACGATTTTCGTAAGAACCCTGATTTTATCAGTGCTGCCACTATCTTTATTTTTCTTGTCGTTTGGTCGGTGAATTTAAATATTAAGGATTGGGTTTTGAGTTCCCCTTACGGTAGATATGACTTTATTATCGGAACGGCAATTACTTTAGGGGGATTTTTCTTTAATGATTTAACCGAGAAAAAATCGAAAATTTTAACTAATTTTGTCAAGATAATCATGCTGATTGTCTTTTTGGGATTGTTACTAGGTAATCTTAATCTCATCCTTAACTATAAATTGCCAAGTTAAGCTAGTAAAACTAAACAGATAAATCTTGAATTTTAAATTATGACAATGCTGAAACGTTTTCCACTTTCTCATCCATTATTTTGGGCAATTATCTACTTTATTGCTTTGGGGATTATCTCGGTTATTTTAGGTCAAGATGTTAGTTGGGATTTACGAAACTATCATTTTTATAATCCCTATATGTTATTGACAGGAAGGTTTAAGTATGATGTCCTACCCGCACAGATACAAACTTTTTTTAATCCCCTCATCGATGTTCCCTTCTTTGTCGCTATTTATTATCTGAAACTACCTCCGATTGTCGTAGGGTTTTTAATGGGAGGATTTCACGGGTTAAATCAATGGTTAGTTCACCTAATTACCTATCATTCCCTAGATAAAG
>NZ_JADBUE010000382.1:0-4712 GCF_020245805.1 Microcystis sp. M179S2
ATTCTTGGGCTGCCCATTTCTCCATTTTTTTGCTTACCTCCACCTTAATTCCTTCTTTCAAAACTATACCTATCAATCGTTTCCCCTTTTTTTAAGTTTCTTCTCTTTTTGTTAAGAAAGATCTGACTAATGGATAGCTTGATCACGAGGGTGCTGATTCCCCTCGATTTTGGGATAAAGCCGATCGCCTGATGGTGGTAACGGTGGGAGGTGCAGCCCTAGGGGGATCGATTGCGGGAGTTTATGGCGCGGTTATTGGTGCGATATTAGCGGCGGGCTGCGGATGGTATATTACCTTTAGAAAAGCAAAATCAGCATAAATTTTTGATGAAGATTGTTAACATTGAAAACTTTCTTTTGTTAATCGGAACCTTGGTTATTACCGCAAGCGTGGCACTGGTTACAAAAAAACAGCCAAGACGGGGAAACAATAAATCTTATCTAGAAATTCTTTTCGTTTCTGGGTTAAGTTTATCGGCTGTATTGGCAATGTCTAAGGTCGTCCATAAAGTGTTAACTGATGAAAATTTTCAGAATTGCCTTGGCTCGGATAGTCAAATCCTTCTTTTGTTAGCTGCTGTTCTGGGTATCTATATTTCTATTAAAGAGATTTGGAAATTATTTGAAGCGAAGTAATAGGAATACCAGCTTTATCCATATCCAAAAGTTATACTAAATCCTGTTGAGAAGGTGTAGAATAGGCGTTGGGTTTCATGCTTCAATCCAACCTAAGTTCTATAAAAATTATCCGTAAACCCAAAAAAAGGAAGCTGAATCATGAAAATTACTATCGATATTCCCGATGAATTGCTTCAACATTACAACTACAATAATATTACCCGTGAAATTTTAGAGGCTTTGGTGGTGCAGGCCTACCGAGCGGAAAAAATCACCAGTGCCGAGGTCGGAAGTATTTTAGGTCTATCTTCTCGTTGGGTGGTGGATGCTTTTTTGAAAAACCATGATGCCGATTTACATTACGATGAAGTCGATCTAGACAGCGATCGCAAAACTCTTCAGCAACTTCGCAACAAACACGATCATAGTCTTTTTTGATCGTCGTTTCAATTAAATTGAAGATAGATTTCGCCTTTGATATCCCCTTAATAAGGGGGGCGCTGATCCCCCCTTGATCCCCCCTTAATAAGGGGGGCGCTGATACCCCCTTGATCCTAGGGTTGATTCATAGTAGGGTTGATTCATGAATCAACCCTACTACCCTTAATAAGGGGGGTGCTGATGATTTTTAACACCTACCTACTTAAAACTACATTCCCATAATTTCGTAACCGGAATCTACATAAATAATCTGTCCGGTAATACCACTAGCAAGATCACTGGCTAAAAAAGCGGCCGTATTTCCCACCTCAATTTGTGTCACCGTGCGATGTAAAGGAGCGATTTCTTCCACATGATGGATCATATCAAGAATTCCCCCCACGGCCGAAGATGCCAAGGTGCGAATTGGACCGGCGGAAATACCATTAACTCGGATCTTTTGGCCACCTAATTCGGCGGCTAAATAGCGAACACTCATTTCTAAACCAGCTTTTGCCACCCCCATTAAATTATAGTTAGGAATTACCTTGACACCACCGAGATAGGTAAGAGTGATAATACTTCCCCCTTCCGTCATCAAAGGTTTAGCCGATCGAGCTAGACGGGTTAGGGAAAAAGTGCTAATATCTAGGGATTTAGTGAAAGCTTCCCGAGGGATGGCGGTAAAATCGCCCGTTAAACCCTCTTTATCGGCAAAAGCGAGACAGTGAATCAAAATATCCAGTTTACCCCATTTTTCCGCCACTGTAGCGAAAGTATCTTCTACCTGTTGGTCATTTTGGACATCGCAGGGGACATAAAAAGCGGGATTAAGTTCATCGGCCAATTCTCGCACTTTTTTCTCAAAACGGCCCTTTTCGTCGGGGAGATAGGTGACACCGATATTTGCACCAGCTTGATGGAGTTGTTGGGCAATTCCCCAAGCGATCGAGCGATTATTGGCAATCCCCGTCACTAGGGCGTTTTTTCCCGTTAAATCTAACATAGTTCTCGTTTCTCTTACAAAAATCTCCCCAATAGCCGACCCCAGCGAGATTCGGTATAATAGGGATACAGATAACGGGGCAGCAATGATCACCCCTCCCCCATTGTCTGGCAAAAAGCGCCCAAAACTTTTCCCAGTTTAGGCAGCGGTTATGTTTAATAGAGGTGACACTCGTTGCATAATAAAAACAATTTTCCCCTTTTTTGGATGTGAGATGGACTTATCCCTAATACAAGATAAACCCCTAGCAGATGTGTTCCGTCGAATCGGCAGCGGCAATTTCCCCCCGGTGGTGGAATTGTTCGAGCGTGGCAAAACGATCTTTTTCCCTGGAGATCCCGCCGAAAGAGTCTATTTTTTGCTGAAAGGAGCCGTTAAGTTGTCGCGAGTCTATGAAGCGGGAGAAGAAATTACCGTGGCTCTACTGCGGGAAAATAGCGTCTTTGGTGTGCTATCCTTACTGACTGGTCAGCGATCGGATCGTTTTTATCATGCCGTGGCTTTTACTCCGGTAGAATTACTCTCGGCCCCGATCGATCAGGTAGAAAGATCCCTCCGCAATAATCCCGATTTATCAATGTTGATGCTGCAGGGGTTGTCCTCGCGGATTCTGCAAACGGAAATGATGATCGAAACCTTGGCTCACCGGGATATGGGTTCCCGTTTGGTCAGTTTTTTATTGATTCTCTGTCGTGATTTTGGGGTTCCCACCACCGATGGTATCCGGGTTGATCTAAAATTGTCTCACCAAGCGATCGCAGAGGCGATCGGTTCTACCCGCGTCACTGTCACCCGTTTATTGGGAGAGCTGCGGGATCAAGAAATGGTCTCAATTTACAAGAAGAAAATTACCGTCCATAATCCCGTCGCTCTCAGTCAACAATTTACTTAAATTCTGGATGACTAGCGCTTATATTTTGGTTTTGGCCATCGTGGTTTTAGGTGGTCTGATAGCGGCGGTTGGCGATCGCATAGGGAGCCGTATCGGTAAGAAAAGGATGCGTTTATTTAATCTGCGTCCGAAACAAACCGCAACTTTAATGACGATTGTAACGGGAATTTTTATCGCCGGCTCGACTTTAATTGTCTTGTTTGCTTCTAGTAAATCCCTGCGTCAAGGGGTTTTTGAACTGGATCGTCTTTTAAATGAACGTCGTGCCGCTATTAAGGATTTGGAAAGTCAGGTAAGAAAAACCACCGAACAAAAAAATCAGGTGGAAAAGGCGTTAAAAACGGCTAAAAGTGAACAGATAGCTGTGCAGAAACGTCTAGAGGTTCTTAACAAAAATTATCAAGCTTCTCGTCAACGTTTGCGATTAGTTTCGGGACAGTTAGAAAAGTTTCGGAAGGAAGTGGCTAATTTAAATAATGAACGAGTTATTTTAACTAATCAAAAGGCACAGTTAATCAGTCAACGGGATCAATTGTTCCAACAAAAATCAATTCTTTCTAGTCAAATCAATCAACTACAAACCACCGTTCAAGTTAGAGATAAAGAGTTGGCTAATCAACAAAATTTATTAACAATCAGACAAGCGCAACTTCAACAGTTGGAAACCCAACAAAAAACCCTACAGCTAGAAATTGATCGCCGGGATCAACGCATTGGAGAACTCGATCGCTCGATTGTGGATAAAAATTTGGCTTTGGAACAGCGCGAGGGAAAATTAAAAGATTTAGAAACCCAAATGGCTTTTCTTAAGCGGGAAGTGGAAGTTTTAGAACAATACTATCAAACTTATCAAGAATTGCGGGAAAAACAAATCGCTATTTTCCGGGGACAGGTGTTATCTTTTGGAGCTTTTCGTATTGTTGATCCCCAAGCTATTGTCACCGTTATCGATAAGTTATTGCGAGAAGCGAATATAAATGCTATCCGTGCCACCCAACCGAATCAGCCTAATTTTGACCAGCGTTTAGTTAAGATCACCAAAGCACAGGTAGAACAGTTAAGTCAACAATTACAGGACGGTAAAGAATATGTGGTGAGAATCCTTTCAGCAGGTAATTATGTCTTAGGAGAAACCGAGATTCGTGTCTTTGCTGATGTGGTTCCCAATCAAAGAGTTTTTGAGGAGAAACAGGTAATCGCTGCCGTTTCCATTGATCCCCAAAATATGACAGAAGAAGACCTACAAAAGCGCTTAGATTTACTCTTAGCTTCGGCTCAATTTCGCGCTAGAAGTGCGGGAGTTTTAGGGTCAATTCAAGTGGAAGATGGTTTATTAACTACGGTAGTTAACTTTATTGGTCAAGTCAAAAAGTCGGGTAATTCTATCGAGACACTTGAGGCAATTGCCGCTAGTAAAACTAATACGGCTGGCCCCTTAACTTTGCGTTTAGTGGCGGTAAAAGATGGTAAAATTGTTTTTAGTACGTCCTCTTAAAAGATAGCTAAAGTTAGGAGTTGAGACTAAAATCAATTCCTTCGTAAATATCAGCAAGATTTAAGCTAATTCCTAAAGAATCTAGAGATATAATTCCCCTGGCTGGGGTGTATTCTTGTAATAACCAATTATTTTCTGAGGTTTTGCTATAGGATTCTATTAGTATCTCCCCTTGACTGACGAGAAGATATTGGTTTAATTGGGGTATAGAACGATAATAACGAAATTTATCACCCCGATCATAACCAGAGGTGGAAGGAGATAAAACTTCGATAATTAGG
>NZ_JADBUE010000383.1:0-8864 GCF_020245805.1 Microcystis sp. M179S2
AACCACAATTAGGACAGGGGAATAGAGGTGAAGGGGGGACTTTGTTCGGTGCTAGACTGATATTTGAGTAAGCCAGACAGGAGCCAGAAAAAGATATTTATTAGAAAAGTCATGATCAAGCTAGAGGTTTAAAGACTGAGCGGGTTCCAATTATTTTTATTAATAAATATTTTACACAATTCATACCAGGTAAGCAAGAGAGCTACGCCACTACTACCGAATCATTACCGAAAATCAATCTGTGCGGGAAAAGATAGCCGAGCTTGAGAGGAATGCCGAGCAATAGGAAACGCGCGCAGCGCATCGACTCGGAAGGTCAAGAACTTCACCTCAACAAGTTTCGACTGTGACGCTCGAACCTTCCGCTTTGTCGAGAAAGATGGGACGATTACCGTTAGTACCACGGGGAAAAGAGCGACTCCCCCGCTAACCCTACGGGTGTAACGGGGGCATCCTGCCGACATTCAAGGTGACCAGGACAATTCTTGTCGGAGGGCAGATAAAAGTTTATGCGGATGGCGAGACTCGAACTCGCAAGGCGTAAGCCACACGCCCCTCAAACGTGCGTGTCTACCAGTTCCACCACATCCGCTTGATTTTAGCCTAACCACTATAGCACAGAAAAAAAATAATCTGCAAGCAACTTTTAAAAATTACTGCCGCACAACTTTCGCACCACCTGAGTTAGTACGGATAAACCTTTTAGGGAACCTTGAATCAAATGGAAGGCCGGGATGGGACGGATTAACATTTGTCGAGCTAGGGGCAATGGTAGCAGCTGACCTTGATTATCAATTGCCGGGGCTAAATCGGGTAAATCCTGCGTCACCTCGTCGCTAATCACGCGCACAATTGCCACTTTTTGCCCCGATAAAGCCGCTAAAATCCTTGCTCCTTCCATATCGACCACCTCATAGCCCCCCTGTCCTAAACGTCGTTTTTCCTCGGAATGGCTAATCAGGCGATCGCTGGTTAAACCTTTAACGAGGCTATATCCGGTTAATTGGGCGATTTCTGCGGTTATTTCTGGTTCGCACTGCCAATAATTCCCCTTTTCTAGGCCACAACCTTGATAGATTACCCCATCTCCGACTCGATAGCGATCGCTGAGACTGCCCGCTAATCCCATCAGCACAATTTTTCCTTTGAGCTTATTAAGAAATTCTAGAGATAGCTTAGAGGCTGGGGAACTGTCGAGGAATTCTGGAGCGCCAAGGTTAATCGGGATAATTTGCGGGGCTAAATCGCCGATGTTTCTTAATCCTCGACGGATTGAGCTATGCTCGGCCCCCCGGGGAACGAGAATAATATCTTCAGGTGTGAGCATGAAAGTTTTGAGAAAGTTTCCTAATTAGTCCCTTGAGATGTTATAAACAATAATAGTGAACTAATTAGGAAAATTCCCAAGTAAATAGCCCCGCCACTGACTGGGCGATTGTCTTTCCCACCATGAAAAAGTCTGTCATTCTGCGTTTATCCGAGGTTAACAAGCGTTTTCCCGCTTCTACTAATCTAGCTGTCGATAATATCAGTTTTAGTTTAACAGAGGGCGAAATTCTCGGATTATTGGGTCCGTCGGGCTGCGGTAAAACCACTCTACTCCGGATGATTGCGGGATTTGAAAAACCATCTCAAGGAGTGATTGAATTGGGAGGGCGAATAGTTGCCGACGAAAAAACCTTTATTCCCCCGGAAAAACGCAATACGGGCATGGTTTTTCAGGATTACGCTCTTTTTCCCCATTTAACCATTGCTGAAAATATCGCCTTCGGGTTAAAAAATTCTGGGGAGAAATTATCGACCAAAGCTATTAACGCTAGGGTGGCGGAAACTTTGGATTTAGTCGGACTGCAAGGACTAGAAAAACGTTATCCCCATCAGCTATCGGGAGGACAACAGCAAAGAGTCGCCCTCGCCCGCGCTTTAGCCCCAAAACCCTCTTTAATCCTCTTAGATGAACCTTTAAGTAATCTCGATGTGCAGGTACGGCAACGGTTACGGCACGAGATCCGTCATATCCTGAAAGCGACCGGCATCTCGGCCATTTTTGTCACCCACGACCGGGAGGAAGCAATGGTAATCAGTGACACAATTGCGGTCCTTTGTCAAGGAAAATTAGAACAAATTAACAATCCCGAAGCAATTTATAGTCATCCGGCCTCGCGATTCGTGGCTGAGTTTGTTACCCAAGCTAACTTTCTCCCCGCTAGACGGGAGGGGGAACAATGGCAAACCGAGATAGGAGTCTGGGAAATTGCCGATGGTCAAGATTTGGACAAAGGGGAATTGATGCTGAGAGAGGAAGATGTCAAAATTAAACCGGATGAGACGGGAGCTCTGGTTATTTGTGATCGCCAATTTTTAGGGCGGGAATACCGTTATTGTCTGCTAACGGCCACCGGCAGCCAAATCCACGCTAGAACAACGATTAACACCCAATTAGACATCGGTACAAAGGTAAAACTATCGATTATTCCCGATAGCGTCCGTGTATTTTCCGACTGATAACTGATACTAAATCCTGTTTAAGGGGTGTCGGGTGTGGGGTGTGGGGAGATTTTTTTCAGTAAAAAGGCAGCTCCGAGCTTATCGCTTAATACTATTGACTGATAACTGATAACTGATCCAAGGCTGACGGCTAATATTGATATCGATCGCGATTTAGGACTAGGGGGGCATTTTTAGCGACAAAATCGATAATTTTTTTAGCCACATCCACACTGGTGGCTGCTTCTATTCCTTCTAAACCGGGAGAGGAATTGACCTCGATAACCACAGGCCCATGATTGGACCGTAATAAGTCCACACCCGCAACCCGTAAACCCATGGCTTTAGTGGCCCGTATGGCCGTACTGCGTTCCTCCGGGGTTAATTTTACCTTTTCTGCCTTACCACCGCGGTGAAGATTAGAACGAAAATCCCCTTCGGCCCCCTGTCGCTTCATCGAGGCCACCACTTTTCCATCGATGACAAAACAGCGCAGATCTGCCCCACTGGCCTCTTTAATATATTCCTGTACTAGGATATTAGCTTCTAATTGCCGAAAAGCTTCAATAACTGACTTGGCTGCTTGATCGGTTTCCGCTAAGACTACCCCAATACCTTGGGTTCCTTCTAATAATTTAATCACTAGAGGGGTGCCGCCGACGGTTTCGATTAAACCATCGATATCTTGAGTTGCGTGGGCAATTCCCGTCACCGGTAAACCGATCCCTTCCCGAGCGAGGATTTGCAGACAACGCAATTTATCCCGCGACCGAGAAATTGCTTGCGAGTCGTTGGTAGTAAAAACATTCATCACCTCGAATTGTCGGACGACTGCGGTTCCATAGAAGGTTTTTGAGGCGGCAATGCGGGGAATAATTGCGTCGAAACTCTCCAAGGGTTTACCGTTATAGACAACCGTGGGTTTATGGGAGGTGATGTTCATGTAACAGCGCAAATAATTGATCACTCGTACCTCATGGCCTTGGGCTTCTCCCGCTTCTTTCAGTCGCTTGGTCGAGTAAAGAGAAGCGTCTTGCGATAAAATAGCGATTTTCATAAATTTTTGCTTAAATATTGCTTTTAAAACTGAATAGCTCGTTATCGAAAAAATCGGGTCTAAAACCTCGCCTTAAGGCGAAAAGTTTTTATCGCTCTCTAACCCACAACGAGGACAGATTGCTTTTTTATTTTTCGATTCGACTGGTCAAACTATACCGATATTTTCTAGGTGTCGATAGCCTTGAATACAGGTTCCTTCTAGGTTCAAAAATTTGTCAAGTATCATAAGTAAAATAATCTCGTTTTTGGCTATTATATCAAATCTTAACTCGATTGTCTATCTTTTGGTATTAACCTGTTTGTGCCTTAAGTCCTTCCCTATATGGATTTCAGCTACTTTTGGGCGTAGGCGCTCTCATCTAATTTTCTTTTAAGTTAATTATTTGCATAACAATTCCCGAAGAGCCATTCAATTTGACTGAAAAAATACGGGGCAATAAAAATCATTTTTATTTGGGTAAGTTTCTTGTCTAGAAATAATTTTATTCTTGAGACAATATTAGGTGGAATTCCACTGATTACTGATTACTGATTACTGAAATGCTGAAGATAAATTTTTTCGTTGTGTTTGATCGATTGAAAAAAATCGACAATGGGACGAGGATAATTAACCCCTAAAATCACACCATAACGCCTTTGTTCATCTGGAGATAATTTATAAGGTTCGTGAACTTTATCGCCTTTTATTCGGGCTAATTCGGGCAACCAGTGACGTAAATAGTCACCTTTGGGATCATAATCTTTCGACTGTTTAGGGATATTAAAATAACGAAATCCTCGCGCGTCATTACCGACACCAGCAGTGTAATTCCAATTACCCCAATTACTACAGACATCGTAATCAACTAATAATGACTCGAACCATTCTGCTCCCATACACCAATCAATCCCGAGATTTTTGGTCAGAAAACTAGCGACATTTTGCCGGCCACGATTTGACATAAATCCTGTAGCAGCTAATTCTCTCATATTAGCATCCACAAGGGGATAACCAGTTTTTCCCTCACACCAAAGATTAAATCTTTGCCAATCTTCTAACCAAGGTAAATTAAGCTCTTGTAAACCAGATTTATAGAAGATTTTATTCCCGTGTTTACTGCAAATAAATCGGAAAAAATCTCGCCACAATAATTCAAAAATTAGCCAATAGGTAGAGTCATTTTTTACTCTTGTTTGCTCATATTTTTGTACTTCCTCATAGATATAACGGGGGGAAAGACAGCCAAAACTTAACCAAGCTGAGAATTTTGAGGAATAATTAGTCCCTAACATTTCATTGCGGGTTTCCTTATAGGTTTTTAAGGAATCACTATCCCAAATATATTCTTTAACCCGTGATTTTCCTGCCATTTCACCCCCTTGAAACGACAAAACACCTCCCCGGTCTAGAATGGGTTCTGTTAAGCCTAAATCGTTTAAACTAGGAAGGTTTCCCCAATCTATTTTAGGTGGTTTTGTCAACTTTTTCGGATTGGGATAAGTTGTTCTTATTTCCCAATGACGTTCTACTTGTTTACGAAAATTAGTAAATAATTCCGGCAGTTGATTAAGGGTAAAAGGTAAATCATCAGGATGATATAAAGTGGCTGTCCAAAAAGTTTTTATCTGCACAGGAACCCTGGATAAAGCCTTATTTACAGCTTTTTCTACCGCTAATTCCTCTGCTGTTACCTCTTGATGATAATAAACCCTGGCTATCTGCAATTCTTGAACTAATTGCGGGATAATTTCCTCTGGTTTTCCCCATCGGATAATTAAATTACTGCCTAAACCTTCCAGAGATTGTCGCAAATTTGCTACGCTTTCTAATAAAAATTTAGCCCGGAACTTGCCAGTTTTTGGAAACCCGTAGGAAGTAAAACCAAATTGACGCTCATCAAAACAATAGAAGGGAATTATCTCGAATTGTTCTTGAATGGCTCGATAAATTGCCTCGTGATCGTGAACCCGCAGATCATTGCGATACCAGATTAAAACCCGCATTTAACATAAATTAAAAGTTGATAACTGATCAATAAGTAGTTAGGTGTTAAAAACCATCAGACACCCCCCTTATTAAGGGGGATTAAGGGGGTATCTATCTTCAATTTAATTATCTTTTGCCGTAGTAATGGCCATAGTAACGATAATTGTGGTCTTTCCGACTAACATTATTAGCCACTAAACCTAATACGGAAATGTGGGATAATCTCAGGTCTTCGAGCAGATTTTTCAGGGCAAAGCGGTCGGTTTTGCCCAATCTGGTGACGAGAATTAGGCCAGTGGCCATGGCGGCGAGAATTTTCGCATCGGCAAAAGCGGCGAGAGGAGGTAGATCGTAGATAATTAGATCGAAGGCGTGGTCTTGCTGTAATTGGGAGATCATCTCCTGCATTTTCTGGGAAGAAAGCAAGCGGGTGGGATCCGGGGGAATTGAACCGGCGGTAAGAATCGATAAATTCTCGTAGCGGGGTAGGGATTGAACGGCCTCGTTCCAATCGAGACCCTCGGCGAGGACATTACTAAGGCCGTGGTCGTTATCGAGATTAAGTCGCTGGTGAATCTGGGGCCGTCGCAGGTCGGCATCCACCAGTAAAACTCTTTGTCCCATACCAGCGGCGGCCTTAGCGATATTTATTGCCATGGTGGTTTTACCATCTCCCGGTGATACAGAACTAATCACGAGAGACTTGAGGGGGGAATCGGAACCGAGGAGGCGAATATTGGTGTTGAGAGTGCGGAAAGCCTCCGAGAAGGGGGAGAAATTATAGTAGTAGGGGTTTTCGTTGGCTGATTTTGGGGTACTATTAGGGATAGTGATTTTGCGATCGCCGACTGTTAACTGGGGTAGGGCGGCGGTGATCACTTTTTCGATCGTGCCAAGGTCTTTTTGCCAGGGAATTGCACCTAAAAGGGGTAGTTTGGTATCTTCTTTTATTTCATCTGCACTATGATGAACGGGGTCTAATCTTTCAGCTAAAAAGGCTGCCCCCATACCTAGTAACAGACCACCGATAACCCCTAAAGCCAGATTTCGCACGGGTTTAGGGGAAACGAAGTTCTCCCCTACTTCTGGTGGGGAAATTAGTTGCCAAGGCACCACTTGTTGTGCCACCTTGAGTTGGAGTTTTTGTTGTTCCTCCAGAAAACGGCCGAGACTGGTGGTGGCAATTTCCAATTCTCGCTGCAAATCCGTATAACGACGGGCTAAAACCGCCAGATTTTTGACCGAGGCTTTCTGTTGTTCGAGGGCCCGGGCAAGGGATTCTACCTTAATTTCTAGGGTTTGGCGACTGTTAGCGGCTTCCACCAATTGTTGGGTTAATTGTACCCGCAAAGCGCTCTGTGACACCAAAGCCGGGGAGTCACCCACTGTCTGGGGCAGTTTTTCCCCTAGGGTTCTCTGGGCTTCGTTTTGCAGTAGGGGCAGTAAATTAGCCCGTTTTTCCTCTAGGGTGGCGATTATTGGGCTATCCTTGGCAAAAACTGCCGATTGTTTGGCCAATTCCACTTCCACTTCTTGCAACTGCTTGAGCAAATCTTGATAACCGGGAGATTCACTGAGATAAGTAGCGATAATTGCTTGATCGGGGGCTAATCCCACCTGTTGCTGTAAAGCCTGATAGCGAGAGTTAATTTCGTTAAGGGCAACTTGGGCTGCCCGATAATCTTGTTCAGTATTGGTTAACTGTTGTGATAAACGAGTCGCCTCTTTATCGGGATCGAGGAAATTGTATTGCTGCCGGAATTGCTGCATTTGTTTTTGTAGAGTATTAACTCGTTCCCGCAGCACGGGCAATTGAGCGTTAACAAAATCTAACCCTTGATTAATTTCGGTCTTCCGTTCCTGAGAACTATAGTTGAGGTAATGACGGGCTAAATTATCTAAAACCAGCTTAATTTTTTCCGGTTCCGCATCTTGATAGGAAATTTCTAAAACTTTCGTCTTTTTTAATTGACTAATTTCGAGATCAGATTTGCCAGTTTTACTAATTAAATCACTGTAGGTAAAATCGGGATACTTAGGGGTTATTTTACTAAGGATGGGGTTAAGAAGTTGAGGACTGGTTAAAACAGCGATTTGGGTATCATAATCGATGTCTTCACCACCTAACTGAGGTAGGATATCTTGGGCTGCCAGTCTGGAAGAACTTTTATTTTGCTCAATCGGTTGACCGATGAGCAGCAGGAATCTACCTTGATAGATAGGGGTTTTTAAGAAAGTCCAAGTAGCGATCGCTCCTGTCACCCCTAGGGTGATGCCAGCGATTATCCACCAGCGATGCTTGACCACAGAAAAGACTTGACGCAGGTTGAGTTCCTCTTCTTCCTGCGTCGGGGAGGGGATAAAAGCCGGTTGGGCAAAAACTGGCAGATTTGCTTGACTTTGGGTTTTTAAAGCCCCGTTTTGTTGGTTGTTCATCATTAATCAAATAGTTAAGGGATAACTGTATTAGACCGCATCTAGTATGCCAGTATAGCTTGAGAATAATTTGGGAATTTGTCCAAACATGGTATCTATTTAAAATAGCCTCAAACCCTTATAGAGTAAGGAATATGACATCTAAGCTGAGATTGACTTCGGGACACTTTTAAGGAGATGAACCGCAACCAGCTAGAGAACTGGAATTTCACTGGCAGGCCATTAACCCTTAAAAGTATTGCTATGCAAGGATCATAGCCGAAAAAGCCAAACTACGGGTTTCCCTGTGGATGCGGTTTCAAAGATTTTAAAGTAGGCGGGAGTAGGGTTTGATGAGAAATAGAACCAATCTCCAAAACCCTATGAACCAGTATAGTGGCTTAAAGCAAGCCCTTCAACCCCATCTCGGATGGCATGGTGCCGGGGTTTCGTTTCTGGCACTGTTCCTACTAGCCTTAATCAAAGTCAAAACCGTCAATCTGAGGGAGTTAGCCGTTGGATTTGGAGGTAAAGCTCTGAAAGAGTCTAACTACAAAAGATTACAACCCTTTTTTCGAGGATTTGAGCTAGATTACTCCTAAATTGCCAAAATTGTTGTGATACTAAATCCGGTTATTAAAGAATGATTATTTATTCCCCCTTTTGCCTATTGCAAGAGTGCATGAGTGCCTGTCCTCATAAGTAGCCTATGCTCAACGGATTTAGTCTTATGTGACAGTTGAGGGTGCGGAATGTGGGTTGACATATTGTAAAAATTGTACGGAGACAAAATTGTGGTGGTGATTCGGTAGTAGTGATGGCGGCTTAATCCTTTGCTTTGCTGTGCATTGTAGTCATGGATAAAATACCAAAGGGCTCCCCAACGTGATTCTCCATTTTTTTAGAGAAAGATAGACTCTCTCTCACCAGCCGAGAA
>NZ_JADBUE010000384.1:0-19210 GCF_020245805.1 Microcystis sp. M179S2
ATTAATTGAGGGAATGAATACCAAAATAAAGCTTATTAAAAGAATGAGTTATGGATTTACCAATTTTCAACATCTTCGACTTAAGCTGTTTGCTTGCTTTAATTCATAACAAAAATTAACACACGAAAACCAGAAGAGCCGGGTGGTTCTCTCAGTCTCAGAAGAGAAGATTGGGCAGGTAGTTCTGCTTTAGATACAGCCATCTATCAAGGAAGTGACTTAATTGGAGTAGTTCAAGATAACACCAGTATTCAGTTAACCAGTTATTACTTTAACTTTGTTTAGTTATCTTGGTAGCGATGGGTTGACGTAGGGAAACCCTGATGTGGTTTATCTTTAAGAAAGCCGCAATGAAAAAAGGACACAAAGTAAATTGTGTCCTTGCCGAAGCTATGAACTTAATTTTTATTTAGCGTCGGAGAATTCCGCATCGATGACATCATCGCCACCACCAGCACCACCAGAGGGGCCATTGTCATCATTGCCACCGGTGGGATTACTAGGGGCCCCTTGCTGATACATACTGCTACCGATCGCGTAGAGGGCTTGTTGTAATTCCGGTAGGATGGTTTTGATCTTACCATCATCGTCTTGAGCGATCGCTTCTTTCAGATCTTTAATCAATGCCTGGGCTTTATTTTTCTCGGATGGGGGAACCTTATCGCCCAACTCGGCTAACTGCTTCTCAGCTTGATAAACCAGCGAATCAGCTTGATTTTTGCGTTCAATGTGTTCACGACGTTCCTTATCGACCGCGGCGTTCGATTCTGCCTCATTAACCATGCGTTCCACTTCATTTTGGGGCAAGGTAGAAGCGCCGGTGATGCTGATCGATTGTTCTTTTCCTGTACCTTTATCCTTAGCGGTGACATTTAAAATACCGTTAGCATCGATGTCGAAGACCACTTCGATTTGAGGCACACCACGGGGAGCGGGAGGGATACCATCGAGTCGGAAAGTTCCCAAACTCTTGTTATCTTTGGCCATTTCCCGTTCCCCTTGCAGGACGTGGATTTCCACGTTAGTTTGTCCATCTACTGCCGTGGAGAAAACTTCCGATTTTTTGGTGGGGATAGTGGTGTTGCGGGTAATAATCCGCGTCATCACACCGCCGAGGGTTTCCACACCCAAAGACAGGGGCGAAACATCAAGCAGAAGAATATCTTTGACTTCACCAGCGAGGACACCACCTTGAATAGCGGCACCTACGGCTACCACTTCATCGGGGTTAACGCTTTGGTTAGGATCTTTGCCCAGAACTTTTTTAACTAATTCTTGAACGGCGGGAATCCGGGTTGAACCACCGACGAGAACCACTTCATCGAGGGCAGATTTATCGATTTTGGCATCACGGATGGCATTTTCGACGGGAATCCGACAGCGATCGATTAAATCGGCGCAAATTTCCTCAAATTTAGCTCTGGTTAAAGTGGTATCTAGGTGTTTTGGTCCTTCGGCGGTAGCGGTGATGAAGGGCAGGTTAATTTCCGCTTGGGTAACGCTAGAAAGTTCAATTTTGGCTTTTTCTGCCGCTTCCGTGAGACGTTGCAGGGCTTGTTTATCTTGACGGAGATCTATTCCTTCAACTTTTTTGAATTCTCCGGCTAGATAATCAACGATTTTTTTATCGAAGTCATCACCACCGAGATGAGTATCTCCAGAGGTAGCGAGAACTTCAAAGACACCATCACCCACTTCTAGAACCGATACGTCAAAGGTTCCCCCACCCAAGTCAAAAACGAGAATGGTTTCGTTAGCTTTTTTGTCTAATCCGTAGGCAAGAGAGGCGGCAGTGGGTTCGTTGATAATGCGGAGAACTTCAATCCCGGCAATTCTCCCTGCATCTTTGGTGGCCTGACGTTGGGAGTCATTAAAATAAGCGGGTACGGTGATGACTGCTTGGGTAACGGTTTCGCCGAGGTATTTACTGGCATCTTCCACCAGTTTCCGCAGTACCTGGGCGGAAATTTCTTCGGGGGCGAATTGTTTGCCCTGGGCGGGACAGTCTAATTTAACGTTGCCGTTGCCGTCCTGGAGAGTTTTGTAGGATACTTCTGTGGCTTCGTTGGTAACTTCGTTGAATTTCCGGCCGATGAAGCGTTTGACGGAATAAAAGGTATTTTGCGGGTTCATTACCGCTTGACGTTTGGCGATTTGTCCTACTAGGCGCTCGCCATTTTTGGCGTAGGCGACGACTGAGGGCGTGGTTCTAAACCCTTCGGCGTTGGCGATAACAGTGGGTTTACCCCCTTCCATAACCGCGACGCAGGAGTTAGTCGTCCCTAAGTCAATTCCAACTACTTTTCCCATAATCTTTGTGCTGCTCCGATACAACTATAGTGACTTCTAGAATCGGAACTGTACTCGGTTTTTAGGCGATACCCACCCCTATCAGTTCCTTCGTTATCTCTATAGTGCAAAATAACCCCGCTTTCTCGATAGTGTAGGTATCCGAACCTTTTTGGTAGTATTGCTAATGTCAGTTCGGGATCAAAGAGTTAGGGGTGAAGGAAAGGAGTCAGAAGTGAGACAAACTCTTAGTTCTTACCACTCCATGCTCGCTCCCCTTGGTTTCCCTGGATTGGTGTTGGCAATCCCTCACTTCCTCTCTTTTAAGTAGAAAACATGAATCTCAAATATCAATATCATTCCATAGTTCAGAAATTGACCGCACTTGACTTTAATTAATAACCGAAAGGTCATGCTATTAATACAAGATTATGTAATCATGAGTAAAAACAATTGTTCCTGTGCGTATTCCATTTATTTCTTGAATATAAGTATCGGTGTCATATCGTTTAAATCTACTATCTTGAAAACTGTTAATTAACTCAGGAAAATCCTCTAATTCAGAGGTACTAATTAATCTATTTCCGTAAAGAAGATCACCAGAAAAAACCCTAAAGGTAGAAGAACGGGTTTCCTCGGAAAATAAACTGCTACAGTTAGGTTGTAAATAGATGTAGATGTAGGCCAAGCGCATATCTGCAGAAGGCACAAATTCTAAACCTAAATCAAAATAGCATAGAGTAGGTGGATTAAAAACAGATAAAATAGATTCCCGATAATTATCAGGCTTGCCAAAACTTCTCAACTGAATAAGATGACTACCAGTATTGACTCCCCCTCCTCTTAAATTATTAAGAGAACATTGTTGAAAGTCAAGAAAGGTTTTAGTTATCGTTCTTTGCCAACTATTAATAATGACTAGAGAATTTACCCAATGCCTATACTGTTCTGGTCGGCGATCAATCTCGATACCAATGGGATCATCCGATTGACGGGGTTCTACCATGCGATAATAGTAAGTGTAGTCGCTAAATTTTACTCTTCGCGGCCCTGGAAGATCATTAACAAAGTTTTTCGGATCTACTTGCTGGCCAAATTCACAAACACTTTGATAATCTTTTATAGTAAACATTGGTAAAAGAATATCTGGTGGCGGCAGTTTGATTTCATCATCAGACCAACGACCTGTAAAAATCCAGGCGGCTGCCCGCTCAGAAACTACCCAAGCAAGACCTCTATATACAGGAATATTGTCAATACTCATTGTTAATAAATAAATCTGATCATTTATTTTGTAACAATTATCCCCAAAACTCTCAAGGATTGTGGCATCGATCTCAGCTAAAGGTTTGCCAAATGGAAGTGCGAGTAAATCAGTAAGATTGCTCATCATTGAATTTTTTGACTAAGTTACTGTTTCTGTTATACGCTATTTAGATGCTGAACAGCTTACTGTTTACCGATCACAGCAAAAAAGCTCCCCAATGCCTGCTCTTTCTGGGAACTTGTTGATAACACGAATGTAGTATATAATGTAATATAGGTAATAAGCTGTACTGCATTTAAACTGCGTCTTGACAATTTTAGTACAAATGCTCAGAACTCTGGTGCAGTCTGAACGAGTAATTTAGACAGTCAACAGCTTATCCTCTGTGTTAAAACACAATCGCCGATAATAATTTCTTCAATTCATCGCAGAATCTAAATTGCCTTATTGTCTTGGTTACATCGGCTTTTGACCTGATTATTTCATAAAAACTATGGCTTACGAAACTCTGGATATTTCCACACCGACACCGATTTTATCTTGGGCGGGGCATGAATTAGGACCCCAAGAAACCCAAATGGCCAAAAATGTCGCTTCCCTACCTTTTGTTTATAAACACATTTCTTTAATGCCCGATGTTCACTTGGGTAAAGGCGCTTTAGTCGGTTCGGTGATTGCCACCAAAGATGCCGTAATTCCTGCCGCCGTCGGAGTCGATATCGGTTGCGGCATGGCTGCCCTAAAAATGCCTTTCACCGGTGAACAATTGCAGGGAAAACTTAAAAAAATTCGCCTCGATGTGGAGGCGAATATTCCCGTCGGTTTTGCTGAAAATAAAGAAGTGGATCGGGAAGTAACTAAATGGCCAAAATGGGCGGAATTTAAACAGATTCATCGAGGCGTGCAGAACCTAGAGAAAAAAGCCCTTAAACAAATGGGTTCTCTGGGGGGTGGTAATCACTTTATCGAAATTTGTTTAGATACAGACAATCAAGTTTGGTTAATGCTCCATTCCGGTTCTAGAGGTATTGGTAATCAACTGGCCCAATGTCATATTGATACGGCCAAAGAGTTAGCAAAACTAGCAGAAGGTAAATTACCCGACCTCGATCTGGCCTACTTTGTCGCCGGTACAGAAGAATTTACCGCCTACTGGCATGACCTACAATGGGCCCAGGAATATGCCCGTTATAATCGGGAAATTATGATGGCTAGATTTAAACGCATTGTTGAAAAACATCTAGCGGGAGGCAAACCAACTAAACCCCTCTTAGTAGTTAATTGTCATCACAATTATGCCGAAAAAGAAATTCATTTTGGTGAGGAAGTTTATGTCACCCGCAAAGGAGCCGTCCGCGCCAGAGAAACCGATTATGGTATTATCCCCGGTTCCATGGGAGCGCAATCTTATATTGTCAAAGGCAAAGGAGAACATAATAGCTTCTGTTCCTGTTCCCACGGGGCCGGGCGCTTGATGTCGAGAAATCTGGCTAAAAAAACCTTTACTCTTGATGATTTAATTGCCCAAACCCAAGGGGTTGAATGCCGCAAAGATGAGGGCGTTATTGATGAGATTCCGGGAGCTTATAAACCGATCCAACAGGTGATGAATCAACAGGCGGATCTAGTGGAAATTGTCGCCACTCTCAAGCAGGTGCTGTGTGTCAAAGGTTAACAAATCATGGCCAGAGCGATCGATTTTTGTCGTTTTTTCCCTAGCATGAAAAAGATAGGAATCGATCGAGGATTATAAGCGATGAGTCTGACTATTGCTGCCGAATTAGCGCAAATTCCCGCCCATCATCTCAATATCATGGGCTATGTGGATGAATCCGCCGTTAACGGCCCCGGTTGTCGGGCGGTGGTCTGGGTACAGGGTTGTTCTCGCGAGTGTCGGGGTTGTTTTAATCCAGCTTCCTGGCCCTTTAAGATCAATCAATTAATTACTGTTGAGTCTCTAGCTGCCAAAATTTTGGCTAATCCCCGCAATAGTGGCCTAACTTTCTCCGGAGGTGAACCTTTTTGGCAAGCAAAAGCCTTGACAGAATTGGCTAAATATGTTAAGGAAAAAGGCTTAAATGTGATGTCCTTCACGGGATTTACGATCGAACAATTGCGCTCAACCGAAGCACCGCCCCACTCTCAAGAATTATTGGCCCAGTTAGATATTTTGGTGGATGGGGCCTATGTGGAATCCCTGGCTATTCATTCCCCCGATTCTCCCGTTTCTTCTAGCAATCAACGGATTCACGTCCTCAATCCCGCTCTGGAAGATCAGATTAATTGGGCATCGGATCAAGTGGAAATTCATATTCTCAAAGACGGAACCCGAATTTTTACGGGATTTTGGGGACAGATTATTTCTTGATCGGGCCCAGAATCAGTGATCACTGCCTAGGAATTTAGGATCACAGATCCAGTAACATCAATTCCTCGACTAAATCAAAATTAGCCGTCACCGATTGCACATCATCGAGGGATTCTAGGGTGTCGATTAACTTGAATAAAAAACGGGCCTGTTCTCGATCGCTCACTTCTAGGGTATTAGTGGGAATCCAGCGTAATTCTGCTTCTTTGACCTTAAATCCCGCTTCTTGCAGAACCTTATTCAATCTCTCCAGGTTAGACACCTCAGTAAAAACTTCTGCTCCTTGACCTTCCTCCTCACTGTTAAAAAACTCGTAGGATTGGGCCTGGCCCTCTAAGGAAGCTTCTAAAAGCTTATCCTCATCAATAGTTCCCTCAAGGCGAATTACGCCCTTATGGTCAAACATCCAGCCCACACAGCCTGTTTCGCCTAAATTACCGCCATTTTTGCTAAAAGCCGCCCGCAGAGCCGCCGCCGTGCGATTGCGATTATCGGTCAGTGCTTCGATCAGGATCGCCACACCCCCGGGACCATAACCCTCGTAGCGAATTTCCTCAAAAGCTGAGTCATTTTCCCAAGTTCCCGCCCCTTTAGCGATCGCTCTTTCGATATTGTCATTAGGAATACCGGCCGCCTTGGCTTTTTCGATCACCGTGCGTAGCTGAAAATTGCCCGCCGGATCGGGAACACCGTTACGGGTAGCCACGATAATGGCCCGGGATAACTGGGTGAAAGTTTGCCCTTTTTTGGCGTCAACCCGGGCTTTTTGTCGTTTAATATTTGCCCATTTACTATGACCAGCCATATCCATCTAAGATATCCAACATCAAAAATCTAGCAGATCGATCGCTCTTGGTAAATCCGGGGATAATTGTCAACTCAACGAGTGCAGGGTAATGATCATAAATCCTGTTTCAAAGGTATAGGGAAGCGGCTAGTTCGAGCATTTGTACTAAAATTACCGATAGGCGGTTTAAATGCAGTACAGCTTATTATAGAAAAGGTTGATCAATCAGGGGGCAATATGGCGCAATTTTCTCGCAAAACTCTACTAACCTTGTTTGCTAGTATATTAGTATTATTATTCTCCTGGGCTCCGGCCCAAGCGCTAAGTTATAATAACCGCAATTTGACCGATAACGACTTTGCGGGGCAGGATTTGCGCGATTCCACCTTCGATCACTCTAATCTGCGCGGTAGTAACTTCAGTCATGCCAATCTGGAAGGAGTACGCTTTTTTTCTGCCAACTTGGAGGGGGCCGACTTTAGCGATGCCAATATGAGAAATGTGGATTTAGAATCGGCCCGTTTAACCAGAGCCAACTTTACCAATGCCGTTCTCGAAGGAGCTTTTGCCACTAACATTTTAATCAAAGGTGCAATTATCGACGGAGCCGATTTTACCGATGCAATTATTCGCTCCGATGTGGAAAAATATCTTTGTGAGAGAGCGACGGGAACTAACCCAGTAACTGGCAGAAATACCCGCGATACCCTATTTTGTCCCTAATCGCGCTGTCATGACCGATCGAACTAGAGCCAGATCGGCCATAATTGCTGTAAGCTAGTATTCGA
Source organism: Microcystis sp. M179S2 (assembly GCF_020245805.1). Taxonomy (NCBI): domain Bacteria; kingdom Bacillati; phylum Cyanobacteriota; class Cyanophyceae; order Chroococcales; family Microcystaceae; genus Microcystis; species Microcystis sp. M179S2. Next base: position 7,500 of record NZ_JADBUE010000384.1, read on the forward strand.
TTTTTTAACACAACCTTTAGAATAGACTTTCAAGTCAGTTCGATCGATCAGTCCCCTCTTGGAAAAAGGAAATTGTAACCATCGTGTCCACCAGTACCCTCGGCAATCAAGATAAAGAGCAGAAACCTAGTAGTGACTCGGATAGCTTTTTCCAAGGAGTCTCTAGAGTCGCAGGGGGAACCGCTCTCGGCCTGTTGATGGTATCCACGGCCGTGGTGACTGGGGCTGTGGTAGGATTGGCGATTAGTTACCGCAATCTACCCGATGTGAGGATTTTACGGGGTTACGTCCCCACGGAAACCAGTTATATCTACGATGTTAAAGGCAGACCCCTGACCAGCTTACACGGAGAAGCGAATCGGGAAGTGGTGGAACTCGATCAGATATCTCCCAATCTGAAACGCGCCGTGATGGCGATCGAAGATAGCCATTTTTATCATCATCGTGGTATTAATCCTAATAGTATCGGCCGGGCAGTAGTGGCTAACTGGAAAAGTGGCGGTGTGGTGGAAGGTGCATCTACTATCACCATGCAGTTAGTCAAAAATATTTTTCTCTCCCATCAGCGCACCGTTAGCCGTAAATTAGCCGAGGCGGTCCTGGCAGTACGAGTGGAACAGGTTTTTAGCAAAAATGACATTCTGGAAATGTACCTCAATAATATCTATTGGGGTCATAATAATTACGGAGTGCAAACCGCCGCTAAAAGTTATTTTAATAAACCCGCCTCCGAGTTAAATTTAGCAGAATCGGCGATGATGGCTGGATTAATCCAAGCGCCGGAAGTTTATAGTCCTTTTAATAATTATAAAACCGCCAAGGAAAGACAGGCACTGGTTCTCAGTCGGATGCGTACTTTAGGTTGGATTACCCCAGCACAGGAAGAGGCCGCTTTAAAGGAACCTCTGAAACTGGGTAAACCCACCGCTTGGCAAGAAAGTAAATTACCCTACGTTACCGATGCAGTGGTGGCAGAATTGCGGCAAAAATTTGGCAAGGAAACCCTAATTAAAGGGGGAATGCGGATTCAAACCACGATCGATCTCGACTTCCAAAACATGGCCGAGTCTACCATCCAACGGGCCTATAATAGCTTGCGTGGTCGCGGTATTCGTACCAAAGACCTACAAATTTCCCTAGTCGCAGTGGATCCCCGCACCCATTTCGTCAAGGCGCTCGTCGGTGGCGTTGATTACAATAAAAGTCAATTAAACCGCGCCATCCAATCCCGTCGTCAACCGGGGTCAGCTTTTAAACCTTTCGTCTATTATACTGCCTTCGCTAGTGGTCGTTTTACCCCCGAAACGGTAGTTAATGATGCTCCCATTCGTTTTCGCGAGGCTGGCGGCTTCTATAGCCCAAAAAACTACGGTGGCGGCTATTCTGGTCAAGTTTCCCTGCGTAGCGCTCTGATGCAGTCTCTGAATATTCCCGCAGTTATTCTCGGTCGTCGCGTCGGGATAAATAAAGTCATTGAAGTCTGTCGTCTGCTGGGTTTCGAGAGTCCTTTAATTGCCGTCACCTCTTTACCTTTGGGATCCGTGGATGTGACTCCTCTGGAAATGGCGGGGGCCTACGCTACTTTTGCCAGTAATGGCTGGCATTCTAAGCCTACCTTTATCATGCGTGTTACTGATAGCCGTGGTAACGTCATGCTCGATAATACACCCAAACCGAAGCTAGTTTTAGACCCCTGGGCCACCGCTTCTCTCAATTCTGTCCTACAGGGAGTTATTCAAGGGGGAACAGCCACTTCGGCCCAAATCGGTCGTCCAGCAGCGGGAAAAACCGGTACTACCGATAACGAGAAAAATGTCTGGTTTGTTGGTTATGTTCCCCAATTAGCCACCGCAGTTTGGATTGGAGATGACCGAAACCGCACTTTAGGTAAAGGTATCACCGGCGGTGGTTTTGCCGCTCCCATTTGGCGCGATTTTATGGCACAAGCTCTGAAAAATGAACGAGTAGAATATTTTCCTTCTCCCTCCAAATTCCGCAAACCAACAGTTAAGTAGATAGTTAATATAATCGATCATGGGTGTTTTAGCTTCATTGATTTAAAAATACCAGTAGTCATACAATGTAAATAATTCTACATTCTGAAAAAATCAACCATGCGCCGCGTAAGTATTTCTATTGTTAGTATTGCTTTTTCTGTCTTTGCTCTAATAGTTTGTTACCATAGCTTGTTTGTCATACCTGAGACTGCTATTAAAACTCAAGCTATATACTGGTTCTATGCTGCACTTGTATCAGCAATAATTCCATATCTTGAAGAAGTGGTAGTTTATATAAAGACTATCAAGGTTGGCAGTAGTGGTATCGAAATTGCTATGAATGAGGTCAAAAAAGAAATACAAAAAATTGATGAAAAAGTAGAAAAACTGGACAATAAATTATTGCAGACACTGGATAGGATTCAACAAAATGAGTCATCACTTTCACAGCAAGCTCGCGAAATCCGGCAACAAAATTATGATTCTTGGACTGTCAACGTACTTGCGAAGATGAATCCTCAAGCAAAATTAGCAACACAGGAATCTCTGACTTACAATCATCTCAAGAGCGAAGGTGTTGGAATCAAGGAACTTAAAGATATGTTAGGCCAACTTGGCTACTATCACGGGAACATAGATCAAGTTTTTACTCCCGAGTTAGCCCAAGCGGTTGAGAAATTTCAATTTGAAAATCGATTGGGAATACCTGACGGTATAGCTGGTTCAATAACGCTCTCTAAAATTGCAGAACTTTTGCCTCGTCAAATCGGCGCAGCCTCAATTAGTAAATCTAATGTCAAAAATTAAAAGTCCCTTGCGTTATCCCGGGGGGAAATCCCGGGCAATTAAGCAAATTCTGCCGCAAATTTCTGTCAATATTAGGGAATATAGAGAACCTTTTTTTGGTGGTGGTTCTGTGTTTTTTGCTGTTAAGCAACTCTTTGGACAACAAATAAAAACCTATTGGATTAATGACTTAAATTATGATTTATATTGTTTCTGGCAATGCGCTCAAGAAAATATTGAGTTATTGGTAGCAAAAATAACAGAAATTAAACAGAAATATGATACTGGACGAGAATTATTTCAAGATTTGACAAGGGAAGATTTAAAGTTAACCGACTTTGAGAAAGCAGTGCGTTTTTTTATCTTAAATCGGATTACTTTTTCGGGAACAGTGGATTCGGGGGGGTATTCTCAAGCAGCTTTTAACAGTAGATTTACTGATTCATCAATGGCCAGATTAACTCAAATTGCCCCCTTATTAGCATCGGTAAAAATTACTAACCAAGACTACGAAGAATTATTATTTGCTGAGGGAAAAGAAGTTTTTATCTTCCTCGATCCCCCCTACTATAGTGCCACAAAATCTCGTTTGTACGGCGTAAGAGGGAATTTACATACCAGCTTCGATCATCAACGTTTTGCCGATAATATGCGTCAATGTCAGGCTAAATGGTTAATTACCTACGATGATTGTCCAGAGATCAGAAAACTCTTTGATTTTGCCCATATTATCGAGTGGAATCTTCAGTATGGCATGAATAATTATAAACAAGGAGCGGCGGCATCTGGTAGAGAATTAATGATCAAAAATTATTAGTGCCAGATTGTAGTGGAGTATTTATCTACCACAATTTAGCCGGCATTATTGATGAAGATTTGGAAAAATCCTCAGCAGCCTTCCTAGTAAAGTCAGACAAATCCGTTTTTAATAGGATGATTAACTCCCAATCCAACTTGAAAAACCCGCTCCCCACCCTCCTATACTTTTTAAATAGGTGGCAGTTCAGGGGGAACTGGAATAGGTGTAGAAGCTGCCGCACCTATTCCAGTCAGTTTATTCGTGTTGCAAACGTTCCAACGCAGCCACCAGCGCATCCACCTCGGCTTTAGTATTGTAGAAAGCCAAGGAAGGGCGCACCGTTGCCTCTAGACCAAAGCGTCGCAGAATGGGTTGAGCGCAGTGATGGCCTGCCCGCACGGCAATCCCTTCCCGATTCAGGGCCTGTCCGATGACTTCCACATCAAATCCCTCCAGCACAAAGGAAAGCACGCCGGCCTTATCGGCTGCCGTCCCAATCAAACGCAACCCCGGAATGGTTGCTAGTCCCGCAGTGGCGTACTCTAGAAGTTCATGCTCGTAATTGGCAATGGTGGCCAAACCAATCTGCTGAACATAATCCAAGGCCGTCCCTAAGCCAACGGCATCGGCAATATTGCCCGTTCCGGCCTCGAAGCGAGTGGGAGCCGCCTGATACACGGTGCGCTCAAACGTCACATCCACGATCATGTTGCCGCCGCCTTGCCAGGGAACCGTGGCATTCAACAGGTCTTCTTGACCATAAAGTACCCCGATCCCTGTCGGACCAAAGACTTTATGCCCGGAAAAGACGAACCAATCACACCCTAATTGTTGAACATCGATCGGAATGTGGGAAACCGATTGAGCGCCATCTAACAAGACTTTAGCTCCGACCCGATGGGCTAAATCAATGATTTGTTTGGCGGGAGTAATGGTTCCCAAGGCATTGGAAACATGGGAAAAAGCCACCAGTTTTGTGCGGGAGTTGAGTAATTGTTGGTACTCTGCCAGTAAAATCTGCCCGTGGTCATCCACGGGGACAACCCGCAACTTTGCTCCCGTTTGGGCGGCTAGTTGCTGCCAAGGCACAATATTGGCATGGTGTTCTAGATGGGTGAGGACAATCTCATCCCCCGCTTGCAGGGTTTGTTGTCCCCAGCTTTTTGCCACCAGATTAATGCCTTCCGTTGTCCCCCGCACGAAAATGATTTCGTTGGCAGATGAGGCATTGAGAAAACGACGTACCGTTTCTCTGGCCGCTTCGTAAGCATCTGTGGAGCGAGCCGCTAATTCATGGGCGGCACGATGCACATTGGAATTTTCATGGCTGTAGAAATGAACGAGGCGATCGATGACTGCTTGGGGCTTTTGAGTTGTTGCGGCATTGTCGAACCAGATCAGTGGTTTGCCATTCACCCGTTCTTGCAGGATGGGAAAATCCAGGCGAACGGTATGAACATCAAAGAAGCTAGGTCGTTGAACGCTTCGCCCGCTGGCATGGGGGACAAAAAGGGGATCGATCGCAAAGCGCTCGCTACGCGAGAACGCCGCGACCGGAACAAGCTGTTCAGGCTTGGCCACTACCGCCGGAAGGTCGGGGATTTTTGTTTCTAACTCCTCAATGAAGTAGAAAGAGGGGGTTGCTAAGGGTACAGCCAAGGGAACTGTGGGCTGTTCGCCCACAGCAGCCGGGGAAGTTGCGGGGGTGGATGGCACCAGATCATCCCGGTCTGTACTCAACCCCTTGGCCCGCGACGCTCCAAGGTCGTGCCGTTGTAGTTCTTGAATTATCGTCTGGGCGAGATGCTCAAGAAGGTCAGGTTGAAATAAGGGGTTAAGAGAAATATTCTCGACCTCAGTTGGGGCAGTCGTGGGCGGGGATACAGAGGGTAGATTCCCCCCCACCTTTTCAGGGATCAGTTCGGGGTTAGTCATAGTCGTAGATGTGGTATTGGTTAACATCAACGTTCTCCAGTACGGCCGCCGCATCGTCGGTCAACACTGCCAACGAACAGTAGAGGGAGACCAGGTAAGAGGCGATCGCCTTGCGACTAATCCCCATAAATCGCACCGACAAACCAACTCCCTGTTGACCGGGTAAATTGGGCTGATAGAGACCGACCACCCCTTGACGGCTTTCTCCTACCCGCAATAACAAAATATTGGTTTTGCCTTGCTCATTCACGGCCAACTTATCGGAAGGAATCAAAGGCACGCCTCGCCAGGTAATAAACTGAGACCCGAATAATGACACCGTAGCGGGGGGTACACCCCGTCGGGTTGCTTCTCGGCCAAAGGCGGCAATCGCTTTAGGATGGGCGAGGAAAAATGCCGGTTCTTTCCACACCTTGACCAGCAACTCATCCAAATCGTCCGGCGTGGGCGCACCATTGCGAGGTTGTACTTTCTGGGAATCAACAATATTGTTCAGCAATCCGTACTCATGGTTGTTGATCAACTCATTTTCTTGACGTTCCTTCAGGGTTTCAATCGTCAGGCGCAATTGTTCATGGATCTGATCGTGGGGACTGCTGTAGAGATCGGACACGCGAGTGTGAACATCCAGTACCGTATTCACCGCACTCAAGAAATACTCCCGGGGGGTCTCTTCGTAATCCACAAAGGTTTCGGGCAGCTCCCGCTCGTCTCGTTCAGAGCAGGCCACCTCAACCCGGGAGGCATCCCTGACTTTATTGAGACGATAAATCCCCGCTTCAACGGGTAGCCAATGCAAGAGGCGAACGAACCACCGGGGTGAAATGGTCAATAACTGAGGAACGGTCTTCGTGGCATTGGCTAACTGCCGAGCGGCAGCATCTCCCAAAGCCAGTTGCAATTCATGATCTTGGGTATAGGTCATTGAGTTAAATCCTCCAATTCAAAAAAAAGTAACAAAGCGACTGTTATGGCCGAACATTCACAGTCAGGACAGCCCCTCAAATTCCAGAGCCGTCATCAAACATTTCCTGTCGTAGTTGCGCCTGGGAGACAAAACCCCCCGGCGGCACACTGCGGGTTAACCAAACATTTCCACCGATGGTGGCGCCCCGACCGATAGTTACCCGACCGAGAATCGTTGCACCTGAGTAAATCACCACATCATCTTCAATAATCGGATGACGGGCTTGACCTTTGATCAAACCGCCCGATTCGTCCCGGGGAAAGCTTTTCGCCCCGAGCGTGACCGCTTGGTAAAGACGCACGCGATCGCCAATCACCGTGGTTGCCCCAATCACAACCCCCGTCCCATGATCGATAAAGAAGCTATTGCCAATCGACGCGCCGGGGTGAATGTCAATCCCCGTTAAGGAATGGCCAATTTCACTAACAATCCGCGCCAACAAGGGAGAGTCCAACCGATACAGGGCATGGGCAATGCGGTGATAAGTGATTGCCGTTACCCCGGGGTAACAAAACAACACTTCATCTAAATTTCTCGCCGCCGGATCACCTCGATAGGCCGCCGTGATATCCGTTTCCAGTAGAGCTTTCAGATGGGGTAATTGAGTGGCAAAGGCTTGTACCGTCCCTTGGGCGTGCGTCTCAATCTGGTCTGACGACCAGTGCAACTGCGACCCCAGCAACCACTGTTCACGACAAACCTGGTGATGCAGCAGTTGCAAGACTTCATTGAGGGTATGACCGATAAAATAGCGGCTGGATGTTTCGCCTAAATCGGGATTGCCAAAGTGATAGGGAAAAAGAACGGCGCGCAGTCGATCGACAATCCGAAATAAGGCCTCACGGGAGGGCAAGGGGAAATGGCTTCGTGATTGAGACCAACTGTGGAACGACTCGCCACGAGGTTTGGACAATTGAGCGATAATTTCATCGAGATCCAAGGACAAGGTGGGTTGGGAGAGAGCGCCAGAACTGCTCGGATGCTCGCTCGTCATGCCACTAACCCTTGCTCATTAAATACCCCTTGGAACAGGATGGAACTCAAGTACCGTTCTCCGGAATCTGGCAAAATCACGACAATGGTTTTGCCTTGGTGTTCGGGTTGTTGTGCCAAGCGAGCGGCGACGGCGGCGGCGGCACCGCAGGAAATGCCGGAGATAATCCCTTCTTCCTTGGCCAATCGTTGGGCATAAAGAATGGCCTCTTCGTTGGAAACGGTTTCAATCCCATCCACGAGGGATAAATCCAGAACTTCGGGAACAAACCCCGCCCCAATGCCCTGAATTTTGTGAGGGCCAGACTTTAAGGGCTGACCTGCCCGGGCTTGGGATAGTATGGGGCTGGCTTCTGGCTCCACCGCTACCGATAAAATCGGTTTTCCCCGGGTCTTTTTGACATAGCGCGAAACTCCCGTAATGGTTCCGCCCGTTCCCACACCCGACACGAGAATATCGATCGCCCCGTCTGTGTCCTGCCAAATTTCAGGGCCGGTGGTTTCCTCGTGGATGCGGGGATTGGCAGCATTGCGGAACTGTTGCAACAACACATAGCGATCGGGATTAGACGCGGCAATTTCTTCTGCCTTTGCCACTGCTCCGGTCATGCCCTTAGTCCCTTCTGTTAACACCAGATTGGCTCCATAGGCGAGCAACAGTTTGCGCCGCTCCAGGCTCATGGTTTCTGGCATGGTCAGGGTTAGGGGAATCCCCTTAGCGGCGGCTACAAAGGCTAGGGCAATGCCTGTATTGCCACTGGTGGGTTCAACCAGTTCTTTGCCCGGCCCCAATAATCCCCGTTGTTCCGCATCCCAGATCATGGCCGCACCAATACGACATTTGACTGAATAGGCTGGATTGCGACCTTCAATCTTGGCCAGAACCGTGGCGTGACTGTTGCCAACGACTCGATTAAGGCGCACTAGAGGAGTCCGCCCGATCGACAAACTGTTATCTGCGAACCATTTCTTACTCACAAAATGGCAACTCCATGATTAAAATACGACAGTTCACCAGATTGGCTCATCTTGAATTCATTTTAAATTCATTTTGAATCCATTTGAAATTCATTCTAGCCTATGCACTATCAACCTCTGGTCAAGCTAAACAAATCTTTATAATCAAGGGGGGTGGGCGATCGCTGAGGTTGAAGAATCAAGGTATAGGAGGGCGGGAAGTGGAGATAAGGGAGCGGTTTTTCAAGTTGGATTAGGAGTTATACTTGAGACTAAATCCGTTGAGCATAGGCTAGTTATGAGGAGAGGCACTCATGCAAGAGGCACTCATGCAAAGGGGAGAATAAATAATCAGTTTTTAATAACCAGATTTAGTATGATATACGGAGTCGTAAATTGGCGGCGCGAAGCCACACTCCCTCTGGTAGTTGCTAACTCAATCGGGCAAAGAGAAGTCATCAAAACCGTTATTGATACCGGAGAGGCCTGGGTGCTAATATCGAGGCATTGATCATTCAATCGCCTCTACCTGAATCCTAAAGATATGGAGAGTTCAGACAAGGAAGACTACGAAGCAAAAGAAAAAGCCTTTTACAGTGCAATGATAGCTGCATGGCTTACTACAAGGCTTGAACGTGATAAGCAGTTATTAGGTTTGTCAGTTACAGCTATTGGATTGTTGGTTACTTTGCTAAGAACAGTTGGAGTTTCAATCCCTTTACAGATAATCCTTTTTGGTCTTGCACTTTTTGCCTTTCTGATTACTGTAGTTTTAGTCATTTATATTCTGGGCGAGAATTCTACACATATTGAAAAAATATTATGAGGTTCTGAAATTGAAAGCAGAAAATTGATGTGTCTAGATAATTGCCCAATTGGAAGAAGTGGTTTTGCTAACATTAGGATACGAGTCATGAATGTGGAATTAAATGGAATTCTTAAGCAATCCCAAGTTACAGTTGAGGAGTTTATTGAGCATCTCTAGTGTCTAAATAGGGTTTGCTGAAAAAGTCATTGAAAAGTACAGGTCTCTTAATCAATGATTTCACTTAGCTACAAGCATAAGCTTTAGTTGTTGGTTAATTTTTAATTTATAACTTATACTAATCATTAACCGAGAAAAAGTGCTGTTTTTCCATTTCAGACATAAAAAAGCCCAAAAAACCTGCCTCAACAGGTTAGAAAGATTCATGACTAAAAAAGTAATAGCAATCGCTGAAAAGGAAGTATGAGGAAGTTTAGCCATCACTTTACCTAAGCTAAATCTTCTTTTCCCTTGTCCAAATTTGCCCTCTATACAATTCCGAATCCTCTCATCATCAGCAGCTTGTTTCTTTTGTTCTTTACTAACATTTTTGGCTGGTCTTCCTAATGGGGGACCACTGATTCTGATTCCCCTTTCTTTACACCAAGCTCGGTTTTCTCTGGTTCGATAAATTTTGTCCACATGAACTGATTCTGGATAGTATCCTGTATAGTCATAATAAGCTTCTATTTGTGCTTTTAAATCTCCCGATTCATTAAAGTTATCCCAACTAATCCGGTCTAAAAATATGTAACCATCTATACAGCTTGCTGAGAATTTGGCCCCAAATTCTCCTGGTTTTCCAGCTTTTCCTCTGACTATCGGACGGATATGGGGTTGAGTTAAGCTGACAATTCTGTCTTCAATACTCTGTTTGTTATTTTGGTACATCCAGAGTTGTTGGCGATAAACTTCTGTGACTACTAATAACAGTTTATAGTCTCTTTTTTTCAAGCTTTGTAGCGAGGCTCCTTCTGCTAAAAGTTGTTCAATATGGTCGAGATTTCTTTTTAGATATTGCAGTTGTCTTTTCAGAGCTTTTCGTCTTTGTTTGACGGTAGGTTTTCTTTTTTTTGCTACTTCTAAATAACTTTTTCTGGCTAGGAGACGATAGGTTCTCGGTTTTTGAACAAGTTTTCCTTTTAAAGTTTCCTAGAGAATATCAATAATTTTTTCGGTTTGTTTTCTTCCTTGATTTAACAGGTTTAAATCCGTAGGATAACTAATATCTGCGGGCGCACAACTGGCATCTAAAATTAATTTGCCTCGATTTTCGGGTTGACTTTGGGTTTCGCTCTCTAACTTTTTTTCGGTGTTTTCTTCTTCTTTGATTTCTCTCGAATTTTTGACCATAAAGCGATTCACTTTATTAATTAGTTCCAGAGTGATTCTTTCTCGAAAGTGAACCAACATTGACGCTTCAAACTGGGGTTCATTGCTGTAGGCTGAAAACCCCAAGAAGTATTGTAAATAAGGATTTTCTTTGATTTGTTCTACCGTTTCTCTATCGCTTGTTCCTAATTTTTCTTGAATAATTAAGGCGGACATTGCTATCCTAAATGTTTTGGCGGGTGCGCCCATTTCTTCTGAAAAAAGTGATGCGTATTCCGCTTCAAATTCTGACCAGGGAATGAGGTTGGCCATAATTACCCAACGATTATCTTGGGATAATTTCCCCTCAAAGGGCAGCTCAAAGTTTTCCGGTGGGGTTGAGGGTAACTCGCTTTTACGGTACATTAGCACTAATTAGAGAAGATGCAAGGGTGATGCAAGGGTGATGCAAGGGTTTTAAGAGATTCTAGCAGATTTAAGTGCATTTGGGAAGCTCTCAATCAAGCTAAAAGCCCTTTCCTGTAAGGTTTTTAGATTTATTCAGCAAACCCTAATTATTTTTGTCTAGGAAAACAAAGAGTCTCCCATTACAACCTATTTTTCCGAAAAAATAGGCAGCACAAACTCTTATACTTCCGAGCTTTTTCGAGTATAACAAGGACAAGTTAAAGAATCAAAGACAGTTTTTAGCTAACCATCTTAGTTAACTACAAACTAGGTCTTATCATAATAGATATCAATAAACCATTGTCCCAAATCGGGAAAGTCTTGATTCGTTGATTCTGTGAGACGTTCGATTTTTTCTTCGATTTTTTCCAGGGCTTTTTTAGTAAGCTTTACTCCTTTTTCATAAGTTTCAGTAATCAACTTAACAATCGGGTGTTTTCCTTTCCACGTCATAGTTTGGGCGAATTTCAAAGCCGTTTCGATTTCATCTAAAATACTCCCATTCCAATGGTTTTCTAACACAGCCCAGGTTCGTTCAATAGGATTATATTTACTATTGGGACTTAGACAAAAAACAAATCGAGAAAAGCCTCAACTCCAATCCCCGCTTGGGATTTACTTCGAGAAGCCCAAAATCGCTGAAACCCAGATAGATCAAGGAAAATCATAAATCGAGGTTAACCCTTTGTCCCG
>NZ_JADBUE010000385.1:0-24400 GCF_020245805.1 Microcystis sp. M179S2
ACCGATAGGTTATTGCCCGAATGCTTCGCCCCTACAGGACGCGGGCCGATGAAGACGCAAGGTTTTGAACGACGATTCTCTCAAAATCTTGCACCTGTTTCGCTCGTAAAGCCCCAAAACCCTTACTTTGCCTACATTTCACATTTATTCAGCAAGCCCTATTTAGTCTTAAAAAATGAAACTAATAAGGCGATACTATTGTAGCTTATTTCCAGAACAATAGCCGATTTAGTTCACAAATCTTTAACCTTTTCCTGCCAGTTTCTTTTTTTGATCGCAGTGACAACTCAAACCCCCCTTCCCACCCCCCAAGAGACTTTGCCCTCAGAGTCCTTCACTAATAGCCTTAATCGTCAAATAATCATCATTCTTGACTTTGGCTCCCAGTATTCTGAATTAATCGCCCGCAGAATCAGGGAAACGAACGTTTACTCCGAAGTTCTCTCCTATCGTACCAGTGCTGAACAATTGGCCCAAATCAACCCGAAAGGAATAATTCTTTCGGGCGGTCCCAATTCCGTCTATGATCCTGGAGCGCCCCACTGTGATCCCGAAATTTGGAATTTAGGTGTACCCATCCTCGGAGTTTGCTACGGGATGCAATTGATGGTACAGCAGTTAGGGGGCAGGGTAGAACGGGCAAAACGGGCTGAATACGGCAAAGCATCCCTATTTATCAACGATCCTACCGATTTATTAACCAATGTCGAGGACGGTTCCACCGCTTGGATGAGTCACGGGGATTCCTGCGTGGAATTGCCCGCGGGTTTTGAAATTCTCGCTCATACCGATAATACCGATTGTGCGGCCATTGCCGATCACAAGAAAAAACTCTTTGGAGTGCAGTTTCACCCGGAAGTTGTCCATTCTGTGGGAGGAATCGCCTTAATTCGCAATTTCGTCTATCATATCTGCAAATGCGAACCCACTTGGACCACGGAAGCTTTTGTCGAGGAATCGATCCGAGAAATTAGGGCAAAAGTGGGCGATAAGCGAGTTTTATTGGCTTTATCCGGCGGTGTGGACTCCTCTACCTTAGCATTCCTCTTGCATCGAGCGATCGGTGATCAACTAACCTGTATGTTTATCGATCAGGGATTCATGCGTAAGGGTGAACCAGAACGATTAATGCAGATATTTAACGAGCAATTCCATATTAGAGTCGAGTATGTCAACGCTAGAGAGCGATTTTTAGCGCAAGTGGCCGGCGTCACGGATCCCGAGGAAAAGCGCCGTCGTATCGGCCATGAATTTATTCAGGTGTTTGAAGAAGAATCGAATCGTTTGGGACCCTTTGATTATCTGGCCCAAGGAACTTTATATCCCGATGTGATTGAATCGGCCGATAGTAATGTGGATCCCAAAACCGGGGAAAGAGTCGCGGTTAAAATTAAAAGTCATCATAACGTTGGTGGACTGCCGAAAAATCTCCGGTTTAAATTAGTCGAACCCCTGCGAAAATTATTTAAGGATGAGGTGAGAAAATTAGGCCGATCAATTGGTCTTCCGGAAGAAATTGTTCGTCGTCAACCTTTCCCCGGCCCCGGTTTAGCAATTCGCATTTTAGGGGAAGTCACCGCAGATAAATTAAATATTTTGCGCGATGCAGATTGGGTGGTGCGCGACGAGATTAATAAGCAGGGAATGTATCACGATTTCTGGCAAGCTTTCGCGGTTTTATTGCCTGTCCGCAGTGTGGGAGTGATGGGAGATCAACGCACCTACGCTTATCCCATTGTCCTACGTTTAGTCAGCAGTGAAGACGGAATGACTGCCGATTGGTCCCGGGTTCCCTATGATTTATTGGAGACAATTTCTAATCGCATTGTCAATGAAGTTAAGGGAGTTAACCGCGTGGTTTATGATATTACTTCTAAGCCCCCCGGAACTATAGAATGGGAGTAGTATTGAATTATTGATTGATTGTTAGTCCCGTCCAAATATTGGGGCGGGATTTTTGCAGAATAGACAATTGAGGAGATTAATTACTACCATGACACAGTTAGAGATTTTAGAAGAAATAGAAGCGGTGGATTTTGCGGAAGAAGAAGAAGATATTGCAGGAGAATCAGCAAACCAAAAAAAGCTACAACTCAAAGAAATCTCCGAGACTGTTGTTGCTGGAAGTGATTGGACTACCGCAACGATCCGCGATCAATTAATTCGAGAAAATATTCAACTCAATCCGCGCTTTCAAAGACGAGATGCTTGGAATATTACTCGTAAAAGTCGATTTATTGAATCCCTAATTCTAGGGTTTCCAGTCCCACTGATTGTCTTAGCTACTAATAATAAGGAAAAAGGGAAATTTATCGTTCTTGATGGCAAACAACGCCTACTAACAATTTTACAGTTTTATGGTGACAGTGCCACACCTAATAATAGTTTTACTTTAAAAGATTTAGAATTTCTAGATAATCTCAATGGCTGCCAATATCAGGATCTAGAAAATGACTTCAATTTAAATGATATCTCAGACCAACTGGATAATCAAACTATCCGCACGATTGTTATCCGTAATTGGAAAACGGAGAGTTTCCTCCATAAAATTTTTCTGCGTCTCAATGTGGAAAATACCCCTTTGTCTTCTCAAGAATTAAGACAAGCATTACACCCAGGGGGTTTTATTAATTTTTTAGATGATCGAGCGATCGAAAGTCAAGCATTAAAGAAAATATTTAAATCTTCCTATCCCGATTTCCGGATGCGCGACACTGATATACTATTGCGTTATGTAGCTTTTCATTATTATTTATCTGATTATCGCGGTGATGTTAAGATACTTCTAGATAAAACCTGTCAAAATTTCAATCAAGAATGGGAAAACCGCTCAGATGAAATTATCAATGTTGTTGATCAATTTGAAAAAGCTGTCCAAACAACAATTAATATTTTTGGAGAGAAAAACTTTTCTCGTCTCTGGTTATATAAAGAAGGAAAGTATCGAAGTCAGTTGAATCGAGCAATTTTAGATGTGATGGTTTTTTACTTTTGCGATGATCTAATTAGAGCAGCTGCCGAGAAAAACAAAGAACAGATAGAAAATGCTTTTAAAGAATTATTATCTAACCCTGACAATGAATTTAGGAACTCAGTAGAAAAAACTACTAAAAGTATTAGAGCAACTTACAATCGTTTTCATTTATGGGGTCAAGCTTTATCAAAAGTATTAGATATTAACTTCAATATTCCTCAGATGGAAGACAATCGTATTATTTTTAAGGGGTTAAGATAGTTAGTTTTTTTACTATGCCGAAATCTCTGAGATTTAGACAACTAACCAAAGAATTGAATCGACTAAAAAAACAATTCCTACCTCGTAAATTTAGCGAGATAAATGAATATTCTGAAAGACAATTAGCTTTAACTTTTGCCTATCGAGTTTTTGCTCATGCTGAGATTGAATCTTATCTTGAAGATCGAGTTTGGGATACAGTACAGACAGCAAAAAATATCTGGGATCATCAAGGTAAAGCTGGTCGAGTTTTGTTATGTGTAATCGCTTTTTCTGGTCAAGAAATGGAAGCTCCTCCCGACACCCTTACTCCTCTTAAAGGTAAGAAAAATCTGCCTGAAGATAAACTAAAAATAACTAAAAAAATTGACATAGCGATTAGATGTTTTAAATCAGTTATCGATCAAAATCATGGGATTAAGGAAACTAACCTATTAAAATTACTCTTACCAATCGGCATCGATAGTGATGACTTAGATAAAGTTTGGTTACTAAATATGGATACTTTTGGAGAAGAACGCGGTGAAATCGCTCATTCTTCGGCAATAAAAACGAAAAAAACGCCTAACCCTGCCGACGAATTAGAAAGAGTTAAACAAATTATTCAAGAATTAGAGAAAGTCGATCAATTGATTACTAAATTGCTCAAGTAATTGCACTCTTAATAAAACTTAAATTTTTAATTATATCAGAAATACAGTATAATAAAAAGCAGAACGTAGGTTGGGTTGAAGCATGAAACCCAACACCCGCATAGTTTACGCTACCGCTAACCCATCCTACCAATAATTGTGCCTCCCTACTTACAGTATAATGAAAGGCAGACAATAGAGAGCTAATCATCAAAGTGAAACATAGACCAATTGCGATCGATTTATTTGCCGGCTGCGGTGGGATGTCCCTTGGTCTAGAAGCGGCGGGATTTGATATTGCTGTAGCGGTGGAGTTTGATGCAGTCCATTCCTTGGTTCATCATTTTAACTTTCCCTATTGTCAAACTATTTGCCGGGATATAGCCAAAGTAACAAGTAGAGAAATATGGGAATTATTAAAACTAAAAGGCTATGCCACCGATGTTAGTTTAATTGCCGGCGGTCCCCCCTGCCAAGGTTTTTCATTGATTGGTAAACGACAAATAGATGATCCTAGAAATTCTCTTGTATTTGAATATCTGCGGATTGTAGCAGAAATTAAACCCAAGTATTTTATCTTTGAAAATGTCCCCGGCATGGCTACGGGTAAACACAAACAATTTTTAGAGGAGTTAATTTCTGAATTTGAAGCTATTGGCTATACAATTAATCAGCCAATTAAAATCCTTGATGCCAGTGAATATGGCGCACCACAAAAGCGCAGAAGATTAATCTTAATTGGTAGTCGAAAAGACGTGCCGATGGCTAAATATCCTTTGACAAAGACCGTCGATTTAAACTCAGCCAAAAAATCAGCTTTTACCAGCGTCTATGATGCGATTTCAGATTTAGAATTAATACCTGCCTTTATCGATACTGATTTAGGCATACCTGCATCAAAATTAGATTATAGTGGTAAGAGGAAAAAATATTCAGTGCAGCCAGGGGATATTTTTAAACTTTGCCATCAAAGAACAGTAGATACAAAAATCTATGGACATATAGGCTCAGTTCATACCCAAAGATCAATTGATAGATTTATCATAACCGAACCGGGTACAGTGGAACCAAAAAGTCGCTTTTTAAAGCTTTCTCCCACTGGTTTATGTAATACTCTCCGGGCCGGAACTAATAGTGACAAAGGGGCCTATACTGCTCCTAGACCCATTCACTATTCTATTCCTCGTTGTATTACTGTACGAGAAGCCGCCAGATTACATACATTCCCCGATTGGTTTCAGTTTCACCGCACAATATGGCATGGTTTTCGTGAGATTGGTAACGCGGTTATTCCGCTATTATCGAAAGAACTTGGCTCTTCTGTGATGGGAGCAATGAATATCAATACCGCTAATCTCAACCGAGTTATTTTAGAAAAAATGCCAGCCGAATTATTGCTGTATAATATGTCTCAGGCATCAAACTATTGGGGCATCCCCGACGATGTTATCCCGAAAAGAAAACGAGGTGTCTCTCAGAGATAGTACGATTAACTACCAATCGAACTTTAAAAAATCGCTCCCATCTTCCCACTCTCCTATACTTTTTAAACAGGATTTACTATCATTTTTATTATTCGGGAACCGTCCACCAAGCGAGAGCAAAAGCTTGTTCTTTCTCGTTAACTTGTTGACGATATTGAACCCGAATTTTATAGTTTCCAGAGATGGGGACAGGACAAAAAATATGTTCTAAACTATCACTATCACTCAGGGAAGCACAGGTGTATTTAGCATTATTATCCTCCTGGGCAGGTAAAAGATAAACATCTAAATTATTCAGGCCGCGATCCCGGAAACTTTCATCGAGATCATAGAGATTATTGCGGTTAGTATCGATTAGTTCTACTAAACGATCCCAAGCTAAAGTTATCGAGACAAAACTATTAGCTTTTAATGGCTTCTCTAGGGCATAATCTTGATAATCATTAGCGGTAACTGTACCGTAATCCCAACCAATGGCAGGAATAGATTCTGCGGCAGACCATTGACCATTACTAAACTGTTGGTAGGCGCGAAAAGTGTTAAGATGTCCCGTCCCCATCTGCATATCTAAAGGAATTTTCGGATCTTTATAAGCATCGGACTCTAACCAAGTTTTTTGGTCTTTAGTTAAGACCGTCCGTCTCATACCTAACCGTAACCCATCCCCCGTATCTTTAATTTTATCGGCAGCGTTAAGCATCACTGCCTTCATCACTTGATGATGACGAGAATCGACACTCCAATGGGGATTTTTTTGATTAATTTGTTGATCGCCGTATTCTTGTAAAAGTGCCACCGATGCCGTAATATGAGGGGCGGCGAAACTGGTGCCACTAACAGTATTTAATTTACCTTTGAGGTCATAAAGCTCTATTTTATTGCCGGGAGCAACTAAATTAATTGACCGCCGCGAACCATCATTAATTTCCCGTTTAATTAAACTGCGACCAATACCCACCGGCAAAGCACTAATATTAGCAAAATCAACTTTAGTAAATTTTCCTTCTCTTTTCGCTGTATAGGCGGTAGTAATGCCGTTAAAATGATCGGTGGGAATGGGAATTCCTCCCTTACCTTGATTACCAGCAATTACATAAAGAACATCATCAACTCGCGATGACCAATCAACACATTGAGTTAATAAAGCTTGACCATCTAATTTTGGTTCCTGTCTTTGATCTCTTTGCAAAGATTCCCCAAAACTAAAGTTAATGGCGCGCACATCACCGCTATTTTGTCGGGCAATATTTTGACTAGCCAGACATTCTTCCGGTTGTCCGCCCCGTCGCAAAGAACCCACCGCCCCCGAATATAATCTCGCTTTTGGGGCAACTCCGGGGATTTTTTTATCATCACTGACCATCACCGTTGCCACCATAGCGGCGTGATTATCGAGATAGGTGTTGGGTTTGGCAATTTGATCGCGAAAAAAAACACCGGCTAACTTATAGGGAGGTCGCCAAGCTGCCACTTTATCATAACCGAACTGAGCCGGTCGTCCGATTTCCACTTGACCGATGGCAATTTTTCGCCCTAATAAATTATAGGGTTCCGCCCGCAGGCGATCGGCATAAATTCCCTGTTCACCGATGGAATTAGAAAGAACTAGGGAAGGAAGCAGAATTATCGTTACTACTAACCCGACGACAAACCAAAACCCTCTTTTCATCATCAGCAATCCTGCGGCGGTAAGGTGATACCGATCCATTCTAAGACAGAAATATCAGAAAATACCTAAATCTCTTTTTTGGCTAGGCGGGATGGTAATAAAAAGCTACTGCCAAGATTAAATAGGTGGCTAGTAATAGGGTTCCATCTAACCAATTGGAACGACCAGTAAAGCTGATTAAATTAGTAACAATCACCGCTACAATTAAAGCCACCACGTTAAAGGGATTAAAATTTAAATCCATCGGTTGCTGCCAAAATTGACCGATAAAAACTAATAAAGGTGCCACGAATAAAGCCACCAATAAACTATCACCCATAGCCACGGAAACCGTTAAATCCATCTGATTTTTTAGGGCTAATTGAG
Organism: Microcystis sp. M179S2; assembly: GCF_020245805.1. Classification (NCBI taxonomy): domain Bacteria; kingdom Bacillati; phylum Cyanobacteriota; class Cyanophyceae; order Chroococcales; family Microcystaceae; genus Microcystis; species Microcystis sp. M179S2. The sequence continues at coordinate 7,387 of NZ_JADBUE010000385.1, forward strand.
TGACGGTAACTATTCCAGAAACATCGCTAATTAAAGGGATGAAAATCACCCCGATAAAGAGAGGAGTGAGATGAAATCCTTCCATCACCGATTCCACTACATCAACAAATAAATCCGACTCATAAGCTACAGCTACGGTGGAAGTAAGCAGCACAAGTAACCAAATCCAGACTTGAGCTTTTTCTTCCTCACTAACCTGATTGTCGGGGGTATTTTCATTACTTAATCCCACTTCGTAGAGATAGCTATGGGTTTTGAGGGAAAATAATAAAGTTAACCCGTAAACTATTAATAAAACCGTGGCGGTGACTAGGGAAAGACTGAGAATATCGGCAACTTCCACCACGTTAGAAGTATATATTACCAAAGTTGGTAAAGCGATCGCTATTACTGCTAAAGTCATGGAAGAACCATTTACCCGCGCTAAAATCGGTTTAAATTCCTGCTCTTTGTAGCGAATTCCTCCCGTGAGCATTCCCATGCCCATAAATAATAATAAATCGCTGAGAATACTACCGGTAATACTGGCTTGTACGATGTCCACCAAGCCTTTTTTTAGGGCAATTAAGGCAATAACTAAAGTGGTAGTATTGCCGAAGATAGCATTAACTAATCCTCCCAAAGTTGGCCCGGTGACTACGGCAACTCTTTCCACAGACGTACTTAACCAAATTGACAGGGGAATGATCGATAAAGCGGCAGTGATAAAAATAGCTTGATCTCCCCAATTAAGACGACTAGCGACCACCGATAGGGGAATAAATAATAGGAAAGCAAAGGAGACAATTTTTCTTAAATTCATGGGTTATTAATGGCGATTTCTCCCACCATTCCCGCTTCGGCATGACCCGGAATAGTACAGATTAATTTATACTTACCAGTTTTGAGAGGAACTATTACCCATTCTGCCTGTGCATTAGGTTTTAATTCTAGTTCGTGAATTGCCCCTTTAATCTCCACTTTTCCCGCTTCAACTTTCTGCGTCCAACTAGCATCAGCGAAGTCTTTAGCGGTAAAATAATGTTTAGTGGGACTGGGATTATCGAGGATTAATTTGTATTTTTGTCCGGCAATAAAGTCTAATTGACTAGGAAAGAATTTTAATTCTCCTTGGCCGGAGCCTAGACTAATTTTAACTTCTAGAGGGGCGGAGCCGGCGAAGGCTGGAAAAGTCACTAACCAACAACTAATTAAAACTATTACTACTGCCACAAATTTTTGATAGATATACTTGGCAGCGAAGTAGGGATTAGAATTCATTTTGCTCCTCCAGCTTATAATAGAGAAAATCTGGCGGCTTTTAAGTAGCTAGACACAATCAATTACACATATCTAACTACTTCTTGCCTTTTGCCTATCCTAACCAAGAAATTAATTTTGCACGACTACTTAGGATAATTTGACAACAAGTGGTGATTCTTACCGACTCTTTTCCCTTCCATTCCCTAAAAGTCCCTTGGCTATGGTTAAAACCGCGGGACTTCTAGCCACTGTCAGTTAAATCGACAAAACTAATCTAAGCTATCGGGAGAATGGGGATAAAGTTGTTCTGCTTCCGGACAATCTTCCGAGACATTAATATCAGGATTCGTCCGCGACACCGAGGCCAGTTTTCTGCTCACCGCACCAATACTTTCTAAACGCACCATTTCTTCCCAAGAACTAATTTCGTCTTCTTCCTCTGTTTCGTAGCGAATGGTGACGAGATCGCTTTCTAGATCGACAATACGAGCATTATCAATCCATCTTTGCTGATCGCGCAAGAAAATGCAGACTTCCTGACCATCCATACAGAATTGATAAATCTTGCGGTGTAACATAAATTGCTCCTAAACAGCTTCTTTTGTTGAATTCAACTAACGGGAAGTGACAAAATGCCAATCTCAGCAATAGCTCAAAAATTCCCGTGGATAACACAAAAGGGAGAAAGATTCCGCTAGTAGTGGCAAGAATGGGTAAGAAAAGTCAGGTTTCCGGTTTGGGGCTACGTTCTTCAAAGACATCGATTCGATTAATAGACGGCCTCGGCGATCACTAAAAAATCGCCCTTATAGAGTCATTGTGACATAAATTTTCACTTCCTAACAGTATTCCTGGATGGAATCGGCAATAAGGTTTAGGGATGAGGTTATCCCATTTTTCTTTATTCATGGCAGGCATTCTACACCCCTCTCGCGCCCCTCCAACCCCCCACATCGGGGTGGCAGGGGGGGTTGGGGGTGAGGGCAATTAACCATATCTGCCATTACTTTTGAAAAATGCTATCAGTACCGTCCCCTTTCCAACCCCGAAAAATAGCTATAGACGCTCTGTCATCTTGGCAAGTCATGGGACATCGCTCGCCACTTGATTCCGTTGGCCGATAAATAAAAAATGGCTGTGAGCTTATAGCTACTTCAGGGTAAGCGCATCTTAAGGATCCTTGACAAAATGAACTTTATGTGAGTTGCTTACCCACGATTCAGGCATATTTGAGGAGAATTTGCCATCTCAATTGTTAAGCAAAAATCGACCAAATCGGTCGAGTTCGTAACTATTCTGATTGACTGGTATCACTTGAAATGCCCACGCAGATCACAAAATTGGTCAATTGTCAATAGCGTTTGAGATGCGCTCACCTTGGGTTGGGGAGTGGGGAGACGATGCCAAATCCGGTTATACTTCATATTTACCAGAAACGCTATATTCATTTCAATCATTCCGAAATAACTAAATAAACTTCTAATCCTTTTTGACTTTCTTTGTCAAATTTTAAGCCTATTTCAGAATCTTTTATCTCTCTTATTGGAATTCTTCGGCGAGGGGTATTTTTGCCATTTTTATTAATTTGAATACTTTCAATAATAGCATTTTGACATATTTTTTTATTTTCACTGACTAAAAAAACTTTTTTACCAACTTCTAGTCTTTTATTGGGTTCCTGTGGCTCATCTGATATTTTGATAGCGCAAGCTTGTTGCTGTTGATACCAATTGACAACTTTACCGATCTTTTGAAGCTTTCCTATCTTTTTCTTCCTATCAACAAAGCAATAAAGAACTAATTCACTCATAGCTTGACATATAGCTTCGACAAAATCACATAATTGTAGTAACTCATTGGCATTAAGAACGGTATCTATTTCTTTACCATGAGCAGAATTATTACGAAGTTCTATAAAATTCTTTAATTCATTTTCCACACTACCCCTACTATTATTGTCAATAAAATTCTTAACTTTTTTATGATTTTCTATCCATTGCCAAGAATCAGTTGCAGATATGCCAGCATCGACTAAAAGTCTGGTTAATTGATCTTTTCTCAGATTAGCTTCATGTAACAAAAAAGCAGCTGATGTGAGATTATATTTAGTTGTATTTTTGTATTCAGTATCAAATAAATTTTTGATAATGTCCCTCTCTGAAAGAGAATCGAAGCGATTTCTTTTATTTTCATTGCCCAGTAATGTAGCACAACCAGTCTGATGCTTATTTCTTACAGATTCAGGTAAATCTTGATAGCAACTATATAATTGAGGCAGCAAAATAGTCCAATCTCCCACTAGATTTTCGACAAAATTTTCGTAAAGAGCATATAACCTTGTGATAGATGAACAATGATCGTTAACTAGCCACTTTCTTGTTAGAGGAGCGTTTGCTTGAAGATATTTTAAGTCTTCTGTGTTGAGTTGTGAAGGATTATCCGCAATAATTTCTCTAAGTTTTTCACTGATATTAATTATTGATTGAATGGTATTTATCTCATCCTTTAGGTTATTTAAAAGTCCTTCAAACATTCTCAAATACTCTGCTTAAGAACTCGTTGAATCAGAGAATCAAAAATTTGAATACGAGCTTTAAAATCATCTTTGGTATCCCCTTCTCCGGTGAAAAGTCCTTTTTTTAATTTTTTATCTTGATGAGTAATTCCCTGGGAATCTTGAGTAAATAAGCTGATAGTTTCTTGAACTATTGCTGATTTTCTAGTAATTAATTCTTGATAATCAGATAAATGGTTGCTGAAACTGATCATCACTGCATCATAGTAAACTTTATAAGCTTTCGATTTATGTGTTTTGGTTTTACTATCGAAAGGCTTAAATAACTGAACCTGATAAATGTTAGATACTAACTCTATAGTTTGGTTAAATACTTGCTCGAACTCTTGGATATTCTCGTCGGAAAAATTAAGACTTTTTTTCATCATATAATTATCCAGATATTTAGATAAATTACCAGTATATTGCTCAATATCCCTCAAGGCAAAAAAACGGAGGATTAATTCTACATCTTCCATCTTTTTATAAAATCCACTTTCTTTAAGTTCTTCTTTATCATTAATAGGAATATCCCAAGCTTTAGCAAAAATAGTATTCTCAGAAAGCTTTAATAAAAGTTCATTGAATTTCCCAGAGTAAAGACAGTTTCTTATTTCTTGGCGACTCAAAGATACACCTCCTGTATTGAGGCGTTCAAAAACCAGTTGTTTTAAAGATAAAGCTTCCTCTGGGTCCGATAGAGACTCGGTAATAACAACTATAGTTGAAATGGCTCGTCGATTGATACCATCTTTGATTTTTGCAGGAAGACTTTTATAGGTTCTTCCTTCTAATTCAGGCCAGATCTCTAACCCTGTTAATTTTAATTTGTTATTATAAAAATTCTCAATTGCTGTGATTCTTTGTTGACCATCCATTACTTCATAGGAGTTATAGGAAGTTTCATAGAGAATCAGAGGAGGTACGGGAATATTCATCAAAAAAGATTCAATTAGTCTCGATTGTTTTTGTGCGTCCCAGCGATCCCGTCTCTGATAGAAAGGACGCTTTTCCATATAGTTAGGTTTATTTAAAGACTCAGCAAAACTAGGCAACTTTTCTCGATTCATTTCTAATAATAATCTTCGTTCACCTTGTTCATATTTTTCATTAATTTCATTATCTGATAATTTTTTAACATCCTCTCCGGAACGCTTTTGCCAAGGATTTGTTTTAGTTCGTGAGATTGTCATAATTTCCCACCAGAGGGGTACAAATTGATATGACCGGACTTCCCTCATTCATTTTTAAGCATAGACTGAGGATATATACGAGAATTAAGAGTTATTGGTAATCTTCCCAGATAACTCTCAAAAGTTAATTCTCTTCAATTGGCAACTGGTCACTGATAACTGGTCACTGATAACTGATTAGGATTTTTGGCTAAAATAGGCCTCTAGTGCCTCATTGATGATTTGATTCATCGGCCGTTTTTCCGTTTCCGAAGCTTCCTTGAGACGGACAAACATATCATCGGGGACGCTGACACGGTTTTGATTTTTACGCACGCGTTTGGGTTTTGATTCAGTAGTAGTAGTTTCGGTCATTTTAGGTGTGTAGGTGGCTGAAAATGCTTGTAAAGCAGGGAAATTGACTCGATGACAGAATTCTCCGAAGGTCTCGTTATTTTGTTGATCCTGTTGGAAGTAAACGAAAATCGGTTCTAAGACCTTTTCTAGATCATCGATCGCCATTTTATCCAAATAGGGGCGCGCTAGTCGAGTTTGATCGGCTGTTCCTCCTAACCAGAGTTGGTAGGAGTTGGGAGCGCTACCCACAAATCCTAATTCTGCCATATAGGGACGCGCGCAGCCATTGGGACATCCTGTCATGCGGATGACAAATTGCTCTTGGGATAATCCTAAGCGATTAAGCAGGGCGCGAATGCGTTCAATCACGCTGGGTAAAATTCTTTCTGACTCAGTAATCGCTAATCCACAGGTGGGCCAAGCGGGACAGGCCATGGCATAACGGGTTAAAGGGTCAATTTCGGCGGGATTGGTGATAATTCCGTGTTCTTTCAGGATCGCCTCGATCGCTTGTTGATCCTGGGGTTCGATTTCGTAGAGAATGATATTATGGTTAGCCGTCAAGCGCATGGGCAACTGAAAACGCTCGATAATCACTTTTAAGGCGGTTTTTAGCTGAAAACTGCCTTCATTTTTGACCCGGCCATTCTCCACAGAAAGACCAAAAAATAATTTTCCGTCTCCCTGTTCATTCCATCCCAAAAAGTCTTGATATTTCCAATCGGGGAGGGGTTGGTAGGGGGCAATTTTTTGGCCGAAATAACCCTCAACAGTGCTGCGGAATTTTTCTACTCCCCATTCTTCGAGGATATATTTTATTCTGGCATGACGACGATCGCCGCGATCGCCGTAATCCCTTTGGGTTGCCACGATCGCTTTTACCAGATCATATACCTCCTCTTTGCTCACATAACCGATCGGATCGGCCATTCTGGGGAAAGTTTCTTCCTTATTGTGGGTTCTTCCCAGTCCACCCCCCGCAAGGACGTTAAAACCCTGTAATTGACCGTTTGCGTCGGTAATCACCACCAAACCGAGGTCATTGGTGTAGATATCGATGGAGTTGTCTCCCGGCACGGTGACACCGATCTTGAACTTACGGGGCATATAATGTTGACCGTAGATCGGTTCGATCGGATCGTTTTTGTTAATCCCATTTGTATCTTTTTGTCTCGCGGTCTTGACTTCCGGCGCTTCTTCTGCACTGATAACTTTTTCGCCATCGAGCCAAATTTCGTAGTAGGCTCCAGTTTGGGGAGTGAGCAAATCGGCGATATTATTGGCATATTCCCAAGCATAGCCGTATTCGGGGCGATTTTTGTAGGGGGCTGGCGGTGCGGTGACATTGCGGTTAACATCACCACAGGCCGCTAAAGTGGATCCCATACTGCGGATAATTTCCCCGAGGGTAGCTTTGAGATTTTTCTTTAAAATGCCGTGTAATTGGAAGCCTTGGCGGGTTGTCACCCGTAAAGTGCCGTTACCGTAGCGATCGGACAAACTATCGAGGGTAAGATATAGTTGCGCGGGAATAAAACCCCCCGGACTGCGGGTACGCAACATCATTTGATAGTCTTTTTCTTGACCTTTGGCTCTATTGTCGCGATTATCCTGTTGATAGGAACCGTGAAACTTGAGGATCTGCACCGCCGCATCGGTAAAATGGGTTGTATCTTCGAGGAGTTCACTGGCCAAAGGTTCTCGTAGATAATTACTGCGTTCTTTGATACCTTCGACTTTAGAAACCTTGGCGGTAGGAGAAATAGGAGTTGTAACCATCGTCTAACAGCACGATAACCTGTGGATAGGTCTTAGGAATAGGAATTTAGACAAGCTCGATCGATCCTAAGAAGTTTTACTAACATGATCTCTAGAGTTCGTTCCAGACTCTGAGGTTAACAGTAGCGATCGAGACATCAATTCTATCTTAGCTTCTTACTGTCCCCCGCGAACGCCATCTACCGATCGACTTTTTATGACCAATTCTCCCAACATTAAAACGGTTATTAGTCAAGAACCCTACATTATTCTTAACAATCAGGGAGAATTTCTCCCTTCTATTAATCTGAGTCGTCCTAATTATAAATTGGGGCGGGATGGTCAACAGGTGGATTTAGTTGTTCCCCAACACTGGACGGTGGTGAGTCGAGTACAAGCTTGTTTTCGTCGTCAGGGAGATGATTACTACATCTACGATGGAGACGGGACTAATCCTAGTTCCAATCAACTTTTTATCAACAATCGCGTGATTACTCCCAAAGAGGGCTATCTTTTACGAAATGGGGATGAGATTAATATCGGTCAAGATGTCAAAAATTCGGTCAAGATCACCTATTATCATCCTAACCAACCAGTAAAAAGCCCACCTTTAGCTTTTAAATCGGTTTCCCTAGGCAATCGCAGTGTAGTTTTAGGACGAGATAATGCTGCCACTGTGGTTTTAGACGCGCCGACAATTTCCCGACAACACGCGATTATCGATAGCGATAACCAGAATCGTTATATTCTCTACGACAAAAGCACCAATGGAGTCTTTATCGACGGAGAAAAAGTATCGGGTAGTGCCATTTTAACTAACGGTTGTACGGTGAGAATCGGCCCCTATAGTTTTCGGTTGCAGGGAGATGACTTAGTTTTATTAGATACGGGGGATAATATCCGTCTGGATGCCGAAGATATCGTCAGGATGGTGCGGGATAAAAAGAAACAACCTTTGATAATTCTCAATCATATCTCCTTACCGATCGAACCGAGTCAATTAGTGGCGATTGTTGGGGGAAGTGGTGCGGGAAAATCGACTTTATTAAAGACTTTATTGGGAATTGAACCCACCACCTCGGGAACTGTTTATCTGAATGGGGAAGAGCTGCGCCAGAATTTTAATATCTATCGCACCCAAATCGGTTATGTTCCCCAATACGATATCGTCCACAGGGATTTAACCGTGGGAGAAGTGTTATATTATGCCTCTAAATTAAGGCTACCTCCGGATATTAATTGCCAAGAAGTGATCGAGAAAACCCTGGAGCAGGTGGAATTGTTAGCAAGAAGAAATACTTTAGTCAGAGACTTAAGCGGTGGTCAATTAAAAAGGGTGAGTATTGCGGTAGAATTATTAGCTAATCCCAAATTATTCTTTTTAGATGAACCCACCTCGGGATTAGACCCCGGTTTAGATAAAAAGATGATGGAATTGCTGGCAAAATTGGCCAAAGAAGGCAGAACAATTCTCCTAGTCACCCATGCTACTAATAATATCAATCTCTGCGATCAATTAGTTTTTCTTGGTCAAGGGGGCAATTTATGTTATTTTGGTTCTCCGGGGGAGGCCTTAAATTTTTTCTCTTTACCTCAGGGGGATTTTGCCGATATTTATATTCATCTAGAAACTAGGGAAAAAGTTGAGCAAGAATGTCAACGTTTCCAACAATCCGACTACTACAAAAATAATATTGAAGCAAGAATTGGTAAAATATTTCAGCAAAATCATAGTAAACCGCAACAGGTTCAACAATCTTTTTGGCAACAACTACAGGTCTTATGTCAACGCTATAGCCAGTTAATTATCCGTGATCAATTTAGTTTAATTTTATACCTATTAACCGCCCCGATCGGAATTTTATTAATGGCCGTGGTTTCAGGGGGCAAAAATCCTTTATTTTTGGGAGATAATCCCAGGTTTGAAGATGCTATCCAATCGGCACCTTTAGCCTTAAAAACTCTCTTTGTTTTTACCTGCGCGCAATTGTGGGTAGGTTTTGCCTGTTCCCTACAGGAAATTGTCAAAGAATCAGCTATTTATCAGCGAGAAAGATTAGTTAATCTGGGATTATTACCCTATTTATTCTCAAAAATTATGGTTTTAGCAGCCTTAGCTTTTCTGCAAACAATTGTAATTACCTGCGTGATATTTTGGGGATTTACTGACCCGCAACCGGAATTAATGACCTGGTTAATTGGCTGTTTTATCACCACATTTTTAACTATATTTGCGGCAATTAATCTCGGTTTATTAATTTCTGCTGGCGTTAGTAATATCACTCAAGCAAATAGTGCCTTACCTTTAATTTTAATTCCTCAGATTATCTTTGCCGGGGTATTATTTAGCTTAGAAGGTCTGGGAAAATATCTATCATGGTTGATGATTAGTCGCTGGTCAATTGCTGCCTATGGGGTATTAGTAGAGGTGGAAGCTATGATTGCAGAAGCGAAAGAACAAAATACTTTTAATTTCCCTTTACCCTTTGAGGATACCAATCAAGTTTATCAATTATCTATCAATAATTTGTTATTGAATTGGGGAGTATTAATTCTTCATTCCCTTATTTATTTTCTCCTTACCTCTTGGTTGCAAAAAAGAAAAGATATTTTGTGATCTGAATGATAACTGATAACTGAAGGCTAACCCTACTTAATTTAACTTCAGATCAAGAGCGATCGGACATTCCACTTTCGTTCCCCCTAAACCACAGTAACCGCCGGGGTTTTTCGCTAAATACTGCTGATGATAAACTTCAGCATAATAAAATTCAGGTGCGTCGAGAATTTCCGTGGTAATCTGACCGTAGTTCGCTTTATTGAGAGCTTCTTGGTAGATCGATCGGGATTTTTCCGCTAATTGCTTTTGCTGGGGACTATAGGTATAGATACCCGATCGATACTGAGTTCCCGTATCATTACCCTGACGCATTCCTTGGGTGGGATTATGACTTTCCCAGAAAACCTTTAACAGTTGTTCGTAGGAAATCACACTGGGATCATAGACCACTAAGACCACTTCATTATGCCCAGTCATGCCGCTACACACTTCCTGATAGGTGGGATTAGGGGTGATACCAGCCGCATAACCTACGGCCGTGGTGTAAACTCCTTCTAGTTGCCAAAATTTCCGCTCTGCTCCCCAAAAACAGCCTAAACCGAACATTGCGGTTTCCATACCGGTGGGAAAGGGGGGCTGCAAAGGATGACCGTTAACGTAGTGGCCGCTAGGTACGGGCATTTTTTCCGATCGCCCGGGTAGTGCTTCCCTTGCTGTGGGCAAAGTTAATTTTTTTCCGAATCCGAATAACACCATAATAAGAATTTGTCCAGAAAGTTTTACCTTACTTTACATTATCGCTTAATTTTGGCGATTTCAGTGATCGGTGATCAGAACTGAGGCTGCAGCTCAATTTTTGTCAATCTACTGAGTTGGGATTTTGAAAGGGAAACTCTCGGCTAAAACTGGGCGTTATTTCCGATTTTATCACTCAATCCCAACCCCGGAGCGCATTAGTTTTTCGGTGGGATGCTTACAGGCAGCTATCAGTACAATTGCATTAGTTTAGGCGTTGCTGAATCAAGGTATGAATGCAAACTTTGCATCAGATGCAAAAGTTAGTTTGGCTCTAGGTTTTAAAAATACCAGAAAAGAAGATTCATATCTCAAATCAGCAACGCCCAAATTGTTTTGGATGTCAGGCTATCATCAGATGAAATTAGTGATGGGTGTAGATGCTAAAACTGGTTCTAAGTAGGGAGGCACAATTATTTGTAGGATGGGTTAGCGGTAGCGTAACATGAGCGGGCGTTGGGTTTCATGCTTCAACCCAACCTACGTTCATTTTATATTTAATTCCAACCACCCACTTATATTAATTGTATATTTGATTTTACAGCTTAGGCAAATTCCTCAAATATATGGGGATACTTTACTTAATAAACTGCGCTATGTTAACTTAATTTGATCCCAAGAGGGAAATTTAATCTCTCTAAGCGAACGCCTGTTATCGTTGGCTTGTATGTAAAGTTTTATGGACAAATTCAACATTTCTGCTACAGCTAATTCAGTATTTTTGCTTATTGATTTGGCGCAAGCGAATGATTAAGATATGGTGTATGAAGCGTTCAAGACTTTTACCACTATGCCTCTTACACCATTGAATTTGTTGTGGTCTCAAAACCTATTAATGGTTCAAGACAATAAAGATAACTTTCTCTATGAAAATGCAAAAACTGCATTTTCACCACTCTGGTGGCCTAACTTCAGATCTCGCTTTAAAGATGTACTTTTCTCAGCCACTTGGACGACCAATACACCTTACACACCGATCGCAGGCAATTCACTTGGTGGCGTTAACTCCGTAGCCCCATATACTGCTGCCGTAAACGATACCGTTATTAGAACTCTTGATTCCACAGAAAAAGGGTTACTCATACACACATCACAAAATGGAACTGGCTCAGTGAATCCAAATCTCTGGGAACCAACAGATATAGCCAATACCAGTCCATCTGTTCCTATAAATAGCTTAACCCCTAGTGCCTACACCTTTGCAGAAGCCCTAGGAAACGCAAGTTTTGGCAACCTATCTCTAAGCTATTTTCTAGCAGAAGATACATTCCGGGGCATATCGGTAAACCTGGGCAGGATATCTCGCCGTCCCAGTTCATCTGCTAAAGTTACCTTGGTCTGGACGGGAACACCTAGCACTGCTGATACAGACGCCAACTTAGATGTTTATCTACAAGGAACGACCACAGGCACGATTTATACTGCGTTTAATGCCGGATCGTTTGGTGGGTCTAGCTTTGTCGGCACTGACGCTGTTGTTGGTGGCGCTGGCGTGGATTTGATCACTGGCGCTGGTGCTGTAGAGTACATAGAGCAAATTTATCTTCCATCGCGGAGTATTTCCCCCTGGGACACCAGTTTTAATGTTTTTGTTAATGGTACACTCGGCTCTGTTCCGGTTTTTACAGGTCAAGATTTCTCGATCTTTTTTACCTCCCGCCCGGTAGTTGGTCAAGGCCACGGCTGGGGTGATGTGCATCTTTCTACCTTTGATGGCAAACCCTATGATTTGCAAGCAGTTGGAACGTTCATTTATGTCAAGTCTCTAACTGATGATTTTCAAGTGCAAACCGTTCAAAAACCTTGGTATACAGGTGCTCAAGTTTCTGTCAATACAGCCTTTGCGATCAGACTAGACGGCAAAACTTTTGTTTATGATTCAGAGCTTGCCATTGGTCAAGAATTAAAAGTTAATGGAGCAACGTATAATCTAAGCAGTGGCGACAGTGCATTGTTTGGTAACACGAGAATCCAGCGCTCAGGGAATCAGTACACCTTCACCTATGCCGGACTAGACGGTAATTTCTCCACAGCCGAGGACAACGATGTCGTCATCGCCGCAGACAATGGGAGCTACGTTGATGTTTTTGTCAATCCATCTGATGATCGCGCTGGCTCACTACAAGGGCTCTTAGGTAATGGCGATGGTGATAGCAGTAATGATTTCGCTCTGCGTGATGGCACAGTCTTGGATCCTAATCCCTCTGTTCAAACAATACATACAACGTTTGCCGACAGTTGGCGAGTTACTCAGGGAGAATCTCTATTTCAAACAACCAAATTTTTGACTACATTGACCAAGTCCACAACTGTATCATCTATAGATATTTCACCGGATGGTGATAGCAGTAATGATTTCGCTCTGCGTGATGGCACAGTCTTGGATCCTAATCCCTCTGTTCAAACAATACATACAACGTTTGCCGACAGTTGGCGAGTTGGCAAGGGCGAATCTCTGTTTCAAACAACCACATTGTTGACTACATTGACCGAGTCCACAACTGTATCACCTATAGATATTTCACCGATAGATATTATAGAGCCTACACCTGATCCCGAGCCTATCCCTTTTCCCAAGGAGTTTATTTCCTTAGAAACTCTAGCGAAACAAGATGCCAACGCAGTCGCAGACGCTTTCAAAACAGCACGAGAATTTGGTATTGCTGAAGGCGCTTTTTTAAATGGGGCGGCTTTTGATTTTCTGGTGACGGGGGATAAAACCTTCTTGTTAGGAGCAAAGCAGGCAGCGAACTTGGCACTGCAAAGTGAATTTCAAAATGGAGACACAGCAACTCCACTTGGAAGCATCGAAGGCAGTAAATGGAACGATGTTAATGCCAATGGTATCTGGGAGGCAGATGAAAAAGCCCTAGCCGGTTGGACAATTTACATTGATAGTGTTGCCAATGGAACACTAGATCCTTGGGAACTTTCCACAGTTACTGACGCTAACGGCAAATACAGCTTTACTAACTTAGGACCGGGAGAATATGCCATCCGAGAAGTGAATCAAACAGGCTGGCTCCAAACCTCCCCTAGCACCCCCTACGCTTTGATCTTGAAAGTAGGCGAAAAATTGACTGATGTTAATTTTGGCAACTATCAATTACCCACGATTAATCTTAGTCCCAACAGTCAGACGATTGTTGAAGGTTTGACCACGCCTCAAAACGCCTCCTACACCGTCACTCTTTCCAACGCCAGCAGCCAAACCATCAGCGTTAACTATGCAACTTCTAACGGTACAGCAACTGCGGGATCGGATTACACCGCCACCATTGGAACTCTAACCTTTGCCCCTGGTGTTACTAGTCAAGTCCTCAACATTCCCATTCTCAATGATTCCCTTAATGAAGCAGATGAGACCTTTACTTTAGCTTTGTCTTCTCCTACTAATGCTGCTCTTGGTACGCAGACGGCAGCTACCACGACGATAACCGATACTCTCACGGCCGCTGTCACCACGACTTTAGCGGCAAACGTGGAAAATTTGACACTGACGGGAGCAGCCGCCATTAACGGTACTGGTAACGCAGGTAATAACGTTATTACTGGTAATAGTGGCAATAACATCCTCAATGGTGGTGCTGGTATTGATACCTTGACGGGGGGAACAGGAAACGATATCTTCCTCTTCCAATTTTCCCAATCTACTGTCGCTAACCCTGACCGGATCACTGATTTTGCGATCAACTCCGACAAAATTGATTTGCTCAGTGCCGCAGGAGGTGTGCTGCCTGCCCCCGCTGCCTTTAGTCGTGCTGCCAATTCTGCCGCTGCCACTTTAACCAATGTCGTGAATGCTGTTTTTACCGATGCCAATGGTGCCTTAGCTGGAAACCAAGCACTTGGTATTAATGGCGCGGCCCTGGTCCAAGTAACCACTGTTGGGATAGCCGGAACCTATATTATTGTCAATGATAATGTTGCTGGTTTCCAAAGTGCCAATGACTTACTGGTTAACGTTACAGGCATTACCGGCACATTACCCACTGGCAATATCCCTGTTTCCAACTTCTTTGTTTAGTGGATTCCTGATGGGGTGACAAGAATATTCTCAAGCCGGCGTGTTAGGGGTCGGGAATGGAGTCGCCTCCATCCCCCCCCCTTCAGAATCGTGCATGAGACTTTCACCTCACACGGCTCCTAGTTTGATTGTTAGGGATACAGCTTGTCTTAGGCACTTGGTTGACATACTCCCACCGTCAAGCTACGCTGTGACGGGGGATTCTTGACCTATCACTATCGGAAATTCCTTGTTCAACGAGACAGCTTAGATTCTCAATGTCTCCACTGAAAACCCAGAGGCCGGACTCTCCCCCCCCTTGCCCCCCCGACCCCCCCGATGTCGGGGGGGGCAGGGGGGGTGGGAGATGCGAGTAGGATGCCTGCCACGAATAAAGAAAAATGCTATCAGCCAATTACTTTGAGAGTTAAGCAGTAAGCGTTGGGGTTGTTGGGTTTCGCTTTTTCAATCGAATTATAGCACTTTTCACGTTAGTGAGGTGTCGACAAGTTTTGCAAACAAAGGGTTTAAGCTCCTTGCCCATACCTCATTCTGATGAAAACTGCTATAGATGTAATTGGGCTAACCTACTTCCCAATTGTGTTAGCATCAGAGATAAGTATAAAACAGCCGAACGATTAAAGCGGGACTATTGGCTCTATATGGTGTTTAACTGTGGGACAATGTCGGAAGTTTATGTCATTCGAGATGCGGTTACGCTAGGACGGCAACCTGTTACAAGCATTGAACATTATCAGCTTGGACTAGAGGCAATTCTCCAGCAGGATGAACGGGAATGAAGATCAGCAAAATTCAGATTAAAAATTTTAAGTCTTTTCAAGATGTTACCGTAGATTTAGAGCCTGATTTTAATGTCTTTACTGGGGTTAATAATTCAGGAAAAACCAATTTGCTAGAGGCGATCGCCCTTTGGCATGAGTGTTTTAATAAGCTAATTCGGCAAGCGGGCAAAGGATATAAAGAGTTATACAAAAAAGGTGATTATATTCTCGGTCATACAACAGAAAAATATTTTCCTTACGAAACTATTAAAACGGTTAGAACTTCAAATATTGACGATATTTTTTATCAACGTGATACAACTGCTCCTATTGAATTATCTATTACCTTAAACAAAGTAGATAGAAATTTATTAAACAAAGTAGATAGAAATTTAGAAATTGGTTTTTCTATCAAGACCTCTGGTTTAAATTATGTTATCGATCTTTTGAATTATAGCAAATATAACTTTAGAGAATTCAATGAGTTTTTTGAAAATTTTCCCAACCCTATTAGTGCATCTTTTGCCTCTCCTGTAGCCACCATCAGAACTGAGGAGAGATTTGTGACTCGTCCACAAATTATTGAATCTATTCAAAAAAGAGAGTCTTTTGAAGTTGTTCGTAATCGTTTATACAATCTTTATTATGATACAACTCGAAATGAAAATCTTTACGATAATTTTATTGGAGATTTATCGTATATTCTCTTTAACAACGAGAAAAGAATTGAGTTTTTCCCTAAAAGTGATATCAAAAAAGATATAAAATCAGTGATTGATTATAAAATTGAGTCACAAGACATTGAGAAAGATATTTCTCTATTGGGAAGTGGAACGTTACAAATTATTCTTATTTTATTGAATCTTTACGCGCCAGAAAAAACTAGAGACCTAAACTTAATTTTATTTGATGAGCCTGATAGTCATATTCATCGGGATATTCAAAAACGTTTAATTGATACGGTTCTTAGATTTTCGACAAATACTCAAATCTTTTTAACAACTCATAATGAGACTCTAATTCGTCAGGTTCCTCTGTATCAGCTTTTTCATATTGAAAACAGACCCAACTATTACTATACTTCTGTGGTTAAAGATGAACAGAGTTTAGATGTTGGCTATCGTTTTAAAGGAATTTATCCCTCTAGTCTAAATCCGATTATTAGTTCTTTGGGTAATAGTAATGGTTTGGACGTTATCAATGCTATTGAGGCAGATCATATTTTATTTGTGGAAGGTCAGGATGATGCAAAAGCAATTTATACATTGTTACAAAAAATGACTTTAGGGGTAAATACCAAAAAATATGTCTTTTGGGTGATAGGTGGAGTCTCTCAAATTTTTAAGGATTTACCTAGTTATAAGACAGTTTTTCAGCAAATTAAGAATCAAGAAACGCTTTGGAGTAAGGCTTTTCTCGTCTTTGATCGTGATTTTATTGAAGATGATCACCGTGATAAGCTTATTGAAGCACTGGGTAGTCATTTTAAAATTCTAACTTATATCACTCCGTCTTATACTTTTGAGTCAATTTTATTAATGGATTTGATCAAGTTATCTCATCTACTAAAAAAATGGCTAGAAGCCAAAAAAGATGATATTAATATTGATCGATCTGCTTTGGTACAATCCCTAGAGAATCATTATTTCTGGACTTCCCCCATACAGAAATACTAAAAAATTAACAAAACCCTTACTGCAGGTCGCTTCTCAGAAAAAATTGAAAAGAGGCTACTGGGTACATTTTTCCCTTGAAAATGGCTGTACCGTTGACTGTATCTGGAGTAGA
>NZ_JADBUE010000386.1:0-4713 GCF_020245805.1 Microcystis sp. M179S2
ATTATTTTTGATCTAGAGCGAACTAATCAATTAAGTCTCTTGCCAGATAAGGATTTAGTCGATTTATGCCCCCCTATCGAACCATACCAGGTAACGAAGAACCCAAAAGAAGTGGCGATGAAAGAGATCAAACAGATAGAGTTTCAAGGCAAGGTTATTATCAAAAGCGGAGAGCTTGTTATTCGTGGGGAAGAGAAATCAAGCAATCCAAAACAGAATAGACAAAGCTGGACGGAACCTTTACAGAACTTCAAAATTATTGATGTTAATGAAGGAAAAGCGGAAGTAACTTTAACCTCGCTAGATTCTCCAAAAATAAGAGGAATCGAGCGTGTAGCCCTTAACAGTTCCTACGTTGTCGAGGAAATTAAATTCAACCCCTCGGACAAAATTGAGATTCAAGTAAACCCGCATTAAAATTCACAAAAGAGAGGTTTATTTTTTAAGCAATTAAGGAAGACTTTAAATGGGAAAGTTGGCTGATGTATTGTTCGATTATTTTTGGTGATATTGGATCGTTTAAGGTCGGGTTAGCGAGGTCAAAGATGATGTCATTGATGAGATTTTCCTCATCTGTTTTATAGGCGATATCTTCTCTGCATTCGATGGCATCGGCCCAGTTTTCTAGGTCGGTGGCAGATAGAGCGTTATTGAGATAGCGATCAAGAATATCGATCAGATGCTCTTTTTTTAGGGTGATAATTGCTTCGCTACTGTCCCAAGGAAAGGTTTTTAGGATAGGGAGGATAGTTGATAGGGATGATTTTCCGTTGGAAGAGAGTGAAAAACAAGAGATTAGACAATGGTTCGGAAAGTTAATACTAAATTGTTAAGTGATGTGAGAAATTCAGGAAATATGGGAGGTGCTATAATTGATATATTTACTCAGTCAAAAAACGATGATTAAGTTAAAAGTCACAACGGTAGGGAACTCTATGGGGGTGATTTTCCCGAAAGAGTTGGTGGAGAAGCTGCGCCTTAGTAAAGGCGATATGCTCTACGTCTTGGAAACGCCGAATGGCTTTGAGCTTACACCCTACGACCCCGAATTTGTCCAGCAAATGGAAGTGGCGGAGGAAGTGATGCGCGAAGACTGGAATGTTTTGAGAAAGCTGGCAACTTAGGCTCATGAACCAGCTAATCTGGATAGCTGATGGGGTAGCTCTCGCGATTCATGACCGCCAAATAGCCGAGCATGGTGGATTAGAGGGTATTCGAGATGAGGGGTTGCTAGAAAGCGCACTTTCCCGACCGCAAAATCTTCTGGCTTATTCTGAGTCGCCTCCTGACATGGCTTCTTTGGCAGCAGCCTACGCTTATGGGATTGTCAAGAATCACCCTTTTGTAGATGGGAATAAGAGAACGGCATGAGGTCTATTAACTAATAACTGATAGCGGAAATAACTATGAATCCCAAATTTTACGCATTACTTACCCTTTCCCTAGTGGCTACCGTCACCCTACCAGTTGTTAACGGGAAACTCTCCTCTCTCGTCCCTGCGGTAATAGCGCAAAATACGGATGCGAGGAAAGCCGAAGCGGATCAACTTTTGCAATTATGTCGCCAGAATCTTGATAATAATCAAGTAAAATTGGCGATTCAATCCTGTCAACAGGCGGTGATAGCCTACCGGCAAATTAAAGACCTTTCAGGGGAAGCTAAATCTACCGTTAATTTAGGCAATGCCTATGTTAACGACGGTCAATACCGTCAAGCTATTTCTGTTTTAGAAAATGCGGTTAAAATAGCACAAGAGTCAAAAGAACGTCGTCTAGAAGCCCTCGCCTTTTTAAATCTCGGTGGGGCTTACTATGAGTTAGGAGAATTTAAGGAGAGCATAGAATTTTTTCAGCAGACTTTAACCATCGCAAAAGAAATTAAGGATGCTGATTTAGAAAAAAGTGCTGAAAAACTTTTAGTATTAATGGAAGCAGAAAAACAGCGAAAAGAAGCGGATAGGCTTTTACAGCAAGGCGCTCAACAATATAAAATAAGTCAGTTTCGAGAAGCCTTGCAATCGTGGGAAAAAGCCTTACAAATTTATCAAGAAATCAAAAATCGTCAGGGAGAAGCGGCTTCTTTAGACAATTTAGGAAGTGCTTATCTTTCCCTCGGACAATATCAAAAAGCGATCGAGTCCCACCAAAAGTCTTTAGTCATTAACAGAGAGATAGTTAATCGCCAAGGAGAAGCCAATTCTTTAAACAATTTAGGAAACGCTTATAGCTCCCTCGGACAGTATCAAAAAGCGATCGATTACCACCAGCAGTCTTTAGCCATCACGAGAGAGTTAGATGATCGTTCTGGGGAAGCCAAGGTTTTAAACAATTTAGGAAACGCTTACCAATCGCGTGGAGAGTATCAAAAGCGATCAATTACCATCAGCAGTCTTTAGACATCACGAGGGAGTTAGATGATCGTTCTGGGGAAGCCAAGGCTTTAAACAATTTAGGAGTTGATTACCACTTACTAGGACAGTACCAAAAAGCTATCAATTACCACCAGCAGTCTTTAGAAATCGCTGAGAAAATCGGCGATCTAAAAGGGCAAGCCAATGCTCTCGGCAATTTAGGAAACGTTTACCAATCCCTCGGACAATACCAAAAAGCGATCGATTACCACCAGCAGTCTTTAGAAATCGCTGAGAAAATCGGCGATCAAGGAAGTAAAGCCAGATCTTTAGGCAATTTAGGAAATGCTTACCAATCCCTCGGACAATACCAAAAAGCGATCGATTACCACCAGCAGTCTTTAGCCATCGCGAGGTACATAGGCCTTCGCCAAGAGGAAGGGTCTTTTTTAAACTATTTAGGAGTTGCTCACTACTTCCTCAGAGAGTACAAAAAGGCGATCGATTACCTTGAACAGACTTTAGCCATTGCGAGGGAAATAGGCGATCTAAAAGGGGAAGCCGATTCTTTAGGCAATTTAGGAAGTGCTTATCTTTCCCTCGGACAATATCAGAAAGCGATCAATCACCATCAAGAGAATCGAGCCATAGCGAGGAAAATCGGCGATCTACAAGGGGAAGCTAATTCTTTAAATAATTTAGGAGTTGCTTATCAAAAGATAAATCAACCCGCAGAAGCGATCAAGAATTTGGAAGAGTCCCTCAACATTATCCTCAAGATACGGGGAGATATTTCGAGGGAAAATATTGCAGGTCAAAATCGAAAATCGTTTTTAGCCTCTAACGAGAAAACCGTCATCACCCTCGCCACAATCCTCATCCAGCAAAATCAACCAGAAAAAGCCTTTCAATGGCTAAACCTCGCCACTACCGCCGATCTCGCCGATTACAATCGCCTGATTAATGCCAAAGTTGCTGATCCCGATGCACAAAAAGCACTTGATAACTGGAACACCGACAATCAACAACTCGAAGGAATGCGCCGACAACTACAGGATAAATTCTCTGAAGAACTGGCACAACAGATCCGACAATTCGAGGAAAAAGTCTATAAAAATGCGGAAAATATCGGAGATAAATATCCTGAAATTGCTGAACTTTTTGAAAGTAAACCCACTGACATCGCCCAACTCCAGAAAAATATCGCTCCTGATACCCTCGTTATTCAACCCGTTCCCCTCCGCGATAAAGTCGCCCTATTTCTCGTTACTAGAGAAAAATTAATCGTTATTCAAAGTGATACAAAACGCGAGGAATTGAATAAACTCGTCAGCGAATACCGTACCCAATTAGCCGATCATAAAAATAGCGATGTGGATGTTACCGGTGGCAAACTCTACGAGATTTTAATCCGTCCCATTGAATCACAAATCGCCACCAGTTCCCCGAAAAATATCGCTATTATCGCCACTGGACAACTGCGCTATATTCCCTTTGAAACCCTCTACGATAAAAAAAATGACCAAGTTCTCCTAGAAAAATATCCGATTTATTATTTAACTCGCATCTCCACATCTACTCCTCCCGCGACCGAAAGAAAACCCTTACAAGGTCTAGCATTTGCTAACCCTAAACCCACCCAAGAAGAACTTAAAGGCACAGAAATAGAAGCAGAAACTATCAGCAAAATCTTTCCGGGAAGTGAAAAATATCTCGGTACAAACGCAACTCTAGATATATTCAAAAAACAAGCCTTTCGCTTCTCGATTCTCCACCTCGGAACTCATGGCTGTTTTAAGCGTGCTGGCTGTCCTAATTTGGATATGCAAGCTAATACTATTCTTTTCGCCAATAAAGAGCAATATAACATCGCTGATGCCGCATTATTAGGCTTAAAAAATACCGAATTAATCACCCTGAGTGCCTGTCAAACCGCCAAGGAAGCCAACGCAGACGGACAGGAAATATCGGGACTTGCTTACGTCCTAGAAAGAGCCGGTGCTAAATCAGTAATAGCCAGTCTTTGGAATGCTGAAGATAATACCAGTGCCGAAATTATGACCCAATTTTATCAAAATCTCAAGAATGGCATGACTAAAAGTGAAGCCATGCGACAGGCCAAACTGAGTCAAATTAAAAGCCATCCTTATTTTTGGTCGCCCTTTATTTTGATTGGGGCTGCTAATTAAGTAGGTAGGCACAATTATTTGTAGGATGGGTTAGCGGTAGCGTAACCCATGCGGGCGTTGGGTTTCATGCTTCAACCCAACCTACGTTCATTTTATATTTAATTCCACCCACCCACTTAGGGTTTGCGGCAAAAAGTACGGGCGAAGCATTCGGATAGAAAATCTACGGTTTC
>NZ_JADBUE010000387.1:0-10000 GCF_020245805.1 Microcystis sp. M179S2
ATCACCGCTCAGCAGGAGAACAGCAACTTCTTAATAAGTAGGGAGGCACAATTATTTGTAGGATGGGTTAGCGGTAGCGTAACCCATGCGGGCGTTGGGTTTCATGCTTCAACCCAACCTACGTTCATCTTATATTTAATTCCACCCACCTACTTAACAGTATTCACTGAAACCTCAAATCTGATAACTGATAACTGAAAAAGAATCGGGTAGGTTTATATAAACCCGCCCGATTTTGCTTTAATTTAATTTGATTTGGTTGGGTTTAAAGCGATACTAAACCGCCAGCGGCCTGGTATCTAGCGCGAGCTTTGCGCCATGATTGTTGCGCTTGGATAGTTTTGCGACGGTCATCCCCTTTGCTGGCTTCATCGAGACGGGTTTGGGCCTGTTCGTATTCGGTGCGAGCTTTTTCTTTATCGATTTTTGAGCCTAATTCCGCCCCATTAACGAGGACTTTGATCTCATTATTTTCGACTTCAGCAAAACCGCCCAAAACCGCGATATTTTCCCAGTCTTTCCCCGGTCGAATTCGCATTACGCCAATATTCAGGGCAGTTAATAAAGGAGCGTGACCGCTAAGAATACCTAATTGTCCCGTGGAACTGGGTAGGATTACTTCTTCAGCCACGTTATCCCAGACAATGCGATCGGGTGTAATAACCCGTACTGTAATGCTCATTGGTGATAATAACGATAATTTTGGCAGATTTCTGGGTTAAGTAACCGCGTTTAGCGGTTACTACTGACTTTTAATTAGCCTTTTTTGAGTTTTTCGCCTTTAGCGATCGCTTCATCGATATTGCCGACCATATAGAACGCTTGTTCGGGTAAGCGATCGAGTTCACCTTTGAGGATCATCTGGAAGCCTTTGATCGTATCAGCGAGGGTAACGTATTTACCCGGGGAACCGGTGAAAACTTCGGCCACGAAGAAAGGTTGCGAGAGGAAACGCTCAATTTTGCGAGCGCGGTCAACGGTGAGACGATCTTCTTCCGACAATTCGTCTAAACCGAGAATAGCGATGATGTCCTGTAACTCTTTATAGCGTTGCAGGGTAGATTGGACGGCGCGAGCGGTGCCGTAGTGTTCATCACCGACGATATCAGCTTGGAGCATGGTGCTGGTGGAACCGAGGGGATCTACCGCCGGATAGATACCTTTGGAAGCCAGACCACGGGATAGTACAGTTGTTCCGTCCAAGTGAGCGAAGGTAGTAGCGGGAGCGGGGTCAGTCAAGTCATCCGCGGGTACATAGACCGCTTGGATGGAAGTGATGGATCCTTCTTTGGTGGAGGTAATCCGCTCTTGCAGGTCGCCTACATCAGTACCGAGGGTGGGTTGGTATCCTACCGCAGAAGGCATCCGACCGAGGAGCGCCGATACTTCCGAACCAGCTTGCACGAAACGGAAGATATTATCAATAAATAAGAGTACGTCTTGCTTGTTGACATCGCGGAAGTATTCGGCCATGGTCAAAGCGGAGAGACCGACGCGCATTCTCGCTCCGGGGGGTTCGTTCATCTGACCGTAAACGAGGGCGATTTTCGATTCTTCGGGGTTATCAGCGTTGATTACCTTCGATTCGATCATCTCGTTGTAGAGGTCGTTTCCTTCGCGGGTTCTTTCACCCACACCGCCAAAAACCGAGACACCCCCGTGTTGAATGGCGATATTGTTGATTAATTCCATCATAATGACGGTTTTGCCCACACCAGCACCCCCAAAGAGGCCGATTTTGCCCCCTTGACGGTAGGGGGTGAGCAGGTCAATCACCTTGATACCGGTTTCAAAAACCGTCGGTGTTACTTCAAGATCGACTAATTTGGGAGCGGGACGGTGAATAGGAGAGGTTTCGGTGACGTTAACCGGTCCTTTTTCGTCCACGGGTTCACCAAGAACGTTAAAAATCCGACCGAGGGTGCATTTACCCACGGGAACGCTAATCGCTGCGCCGGTATCCACGATATCCATACCGCGCACTAAACCATCGGTGGTACTCATGGCAACGGCGCGCACTTGGTTGTCACCGAGTAACTGTTGCACTTCACAAGTAACCGATAGATTTTGACCGGCGGAGTTAGTTCCTTTTACGGTTAAGGCATTATAAATACGGGGCAGGTTGCCACTGGGAAATTCGGCATCGATGACAGGACCGATGATCTGGACGATTTTACCAACGTTAGTTTCTGTTGTCGCTACCATTGTTTATGTCTACTCTGGGTTTTAGCTGATAACTCCCACAAGGGGAAAGTCTTAATTTTTTGTAAAATTAGCCAATACACAGCTTATCACGCTAGGGGATCAGATCAGTTATTTTCGCTATCAGCCCTCAGCAGTCGGTCGTCACGAGACTCGGAGACAGGAGATTATTTTATTTGTTCCCCCCACTTCCCGCTTCCCACTCCCCGCTTCCCGCTCCCTGCTTGACAAACACAGGGGTTTGCCTTTAATTGAACGTTACCTCATGTCTCAAGGAGAAGATGGCCACAGTGTCGAGGGTTTAATTGCTCAAGATATAGGTTGGGATTTTTAAGGGGAAACTTTCTTTTAAAATTGGCGTTTACTTTTGATTTTATTACTCAATCCAAGCTTTTGGGGGGTTGGGGGAAGTCGCTGAGTCTCAAATTAAATTAATCAAGGTTGAACAAATGCCAGAAAAAGCGACATTTTTTAAGGGATTACAGATACCAAAATATCATTTTAATTTCTATAAGTCATACAAAAATTTAGGTTAAGATGACCTCCGAGGATGAATTAATATAATTTTTGACGCTTTCTAGTAAAAGTTGATACAAAAAATGAGGTGTTTTTTGATTGGCTAATTCCAGACTATTCTGATAAATTTTAACAGCAGATTCATCATTAATCATTCGATAGTGAATGATTTTTGTCCATTCTGGTGCAGTTATCATTAATTGAGGAATCACTTCAATAAAAGCTTGTATTTGTTGTTGGGGTTCAAAATCTTCTAAAAAATGCACTAAACTAAACATAATTTCAGGATGTTCACAGTTATCATCTAGGATAAGATGTAAGTCTTTTAAATGTTTATCATCAGGATATTTGGTAAGTTTTTCTAATGTTTCCTCAAATAAGTTAATTTCTTGGGATGTTTTCATTAAGCGATTCTCTTGTAGGATTTTTATTAAATTCATGGGGTTGTTGCTCCTTAATCAAAAAAGGTTGACCAGGTAGTTTTATTAAGTTGAATGAGTTCTTGTAATCCCTTTCTAATATCTGCATTATATAATCCTTGACCTAGATAAATTGAGCGAATATCCCAAACTTCTTGTGCTAAGGTTTGTCGAGGGGAAAGGGTTAAGTCTGGACTTTTACCATAAGATAAGGTTTGACGATGACGACCTCCTTTTCCGGGGGATAAGTGTTCCATCATGATAGCAATTCCTTGATTAGTTGTGTAACCTTTGATTTTCGCTTTCATATACGCATTGGATGGTAGATGATGAGGGGTTAAGTTATCTCCTCTACTACCTAATTTTAACAAGTCGCCGTATGTCCCGACTTTTCCTTCTCCTGTCAGTAGTTTAAATTGAGTGATGTTGTCTCCTTATGATTATTTTAGGCCATAGGTTTATCATAGGTGAATAAAAATCTTATCGCTCTTCTATCTCGGAAAATCCCTGTCAACACATAAGTGCTGAAACTCTTATTTTATAAGCGAGCGCTCGCCTATTTTCTAACAACAACTCGAAAATTTAGTTTCTGTTAGTTATTGATCACCCGAAAGCTTGCCCCGAAAGAAAGCTAGAATTTAGACACGATCAGAGCTTTTTCCTGATAATTAAGCTTTAATGACCCATTTTCCTCTTTTCCCCCAACTCCAGTGCTTCCCAACCCAAAAAAGTAAGGCAGACCTTAGCCTACCTTAAAACAAAGCGAGGTTGATCAACTTTGAGGATACCGATGCGGATGCAGTGGATGTAATTGGTCTTATACCATATACTGTCGATTATAGCAAGGGTTTTGCTGGTTGTCTAGATTCAAATAACAAATAATTGTAAGCTTTACCATAGATGTTAATCTATACACTGAGCCGCAAGGACTATCTCTCGTCAAACTGGGTTTCAACCTGAACCTCAGTTCGGGATTAGTCAAAATTCTGAATGTTCTCCTAGCTGATAAACCCTATTCTTTCGTGGAACTGATGGCAAAATCTCTTTAACCGTAACTAACCTTGATTCGGTAAAGATTTTCCTCCTCTCGATCGCCTCGGAGAATTGTGCTGTAAGATATATTCAGTTTAAATTGTTTAGGCTCGCAATCGTAGATGAGAATAAATTTCGGTAGCTTTTGCGGGAATAGATCAATAATCTGAGGAAATTAACGTTTAACTATATGAATTCTGCTAAAATTATCGCCATTATCACGGGAGCAATTTCGATTTTAATCGCCGTTGCCTATTTAATCCTCGTCCAGATTCTTGACTTTCGTAGCGAGATGATTCCCGCTCCCCTAGAAGTTATTTTTCCTGGATGATAAAAATTGGGGTTGAAAATTTTTCAACCCCAGAAAAAGCAATTTTTGAGCCGATTAACCCACTGGTTGTAATACTAAATCCGGTTATTAAAAACTGATTATTTATTGCCTATTGCCTGTAAAGTGGAGGGTTGCATCAAAAGAGTTGCTCTGGCCTTATTGCCGGGGTCGTCTTTGCCAAGCAACAACTAATTTAATTTCCTCATAACTATAATTATCTCCCAGATTTTCTTTGAGAGTTTTCAGGGATCGATCACCCACTTTTTCGATCACTAAACGAATATATTCCTGTTTATTTTTAGAGACTAACTGATTAATATCAATTTCGTAACCCGCTTCTAGCAATTTAGCTAAATGTTCATAGATGGTTGAGACTTTTAAGCTTCTTTTGCGAGCGATTTCTTCCGCATTCAACCCATCTTGATAGTATTGGAGAGTGAGGAATTGAGTAGAGGGAAGACTATCCTGACAAAAATCATTAATTGCCGCTATAAATATATCCCCATACTGTTGTACTTTACTGTGTACTACTCCAGAAATTTGACGAAACTGCCCCAAATTCCGGGGTTTCGATTGGGCCATCAAACGCAGACTAGAATCATGGAAAATAACGTAGGGAGGAACCCCTTGACTATCGGCAATTTTTTTCCGCAGTTGCCGCAAGCGCTCGAATAATAAATCACTTTCCACCATATTGGGATTGTCGTCTCCCACGATTTGACCGTTAGCTTTCTGGGGGACGGCAATAAACACGGAACGTTGTTTCCGCATCACTTCCCAACTGTGTTGATTAAGTTTCAAGATTCTAAAATCGTCTTCAGTTTCTACTAATATATTTTGCTGGACAAGGGAACGACTTAAACGTTTCCACTCCTGCACAGTTTTATCTTTACCGATGCCATAAGTAGATAATAAATGATGTTGATATTGGCTGATTCTTTCACCTTTTCCTCCCCTGAGTACGTTGATTATGTGCATCATACCGAATTTCTGTCCCGTCCGCGCCACACAGGATAAAAATTTTTGTGCTTCGATCGTCCAATCCTCAGAATTGTTCCCATTCCGACAGTTATCACAGTTACCACAGTTACCCGAAAAACTTTCTCCAAAGTAACCTAGTACGCTCGATCTTCTACATTCAGTCCCTTCAGCATAATCTAACACCTGTCGCAATTGTTGACGAGCTTTCTGTTGTTCATTTTGCTCGGTTTTTTGGTTAATAAAATACTCAATTTTTCTGGCATCTGCAAAGCTAAAAAAGAGGGTACATTTAGCCGGTTCTCCGTCCCTACCGGCGCGGCCAGATTCTTGATAATATCCCTCTAAATTGCGGGGTAAATCATAATGAACGACAAAGCGCACATCGGGTTTATTAATCCCCATACCGAAGGCAATTGTCGCCACCATAATCTGCACATCATCCCGAATAAAACGGGTTTGATTTTTACTTCTTTCCCGATCCTCCATACCCGCGTGATAGGGTAGGGCATTAATACCATCTTTTTGTAACTGTTCAGCAACTTTATCGACGGTTTTGCGGCTGATACAGTAAACTATTCCTGCTCCTTTTTGTCCTTTAATATATTGATACAATTGCTGATAGGATTTACTGGTTTTAGGTTGAACTTCATAATAAAGATTATGACGATTAAAACTAGCAATATGAATGGAAGTATCTCGCAATCCTAATTGTTGGATAATATCTTCTCTAACCTGTTGGGTAGCGGTGGCAGTTAAAGCCAGAATTGGCACGGAGGGAAAGCGTTGACGAACTTGTTTAATTTGTCGATATTCAGGGCGAAAATCATGACCCCAATCGGAGACACAGTGAGCTTCATCCACCGCTAAACAGGCTAAACCGAGGTAATTATCAATAACAGCTAAAAAATCTAAAAAACTAGGCGATAATAATCTTTCTGGGGCGACATATAACAGTTTAATTTTTCCTTGCAGGATTAAAGATTCTCTTTCTCTGACTTGTTTCGCGTTTAAAGTGCTATTGAGAAATGTTGCCCCGATGCCATTATCAGCTAAAGCAGTTACTTGATCCTGCATTAAAGCAATTAGGGGAGAAACCACCACCGTCACCCCTTTTTTGATTAAAGCAGGTAGCTGAAAACAGAGAGATTTACCGCCTCCGGTGGGCATAATTACTAATAAATCCTGATTATTTAAAGCAGCCTCAATTATTTGGCGTTGATTCGGTCGAAATTGATCGTAGCCAAAGTGATATTTTAAGGCTTTTTCTAAAGAGTCAATTGCAGCCATTGAGCAAGGGGAAAAATATTTTTATAGTAGTTATTTTAAGTTTACAGACTCTCTGATTTTAGGGAACAGGGAACGCCGGAATGGGTGACAGAGGGAGGGAGATTACCTATTGCCTCCTGACTCCTGACTCCTGACCTTAAGATTGTCTCACCTGATCGGGAACACCAACAAAGGAGAGATTGGCTAATTTTTTCAGATTTTGACAGCGCAATAACTCGTTAAAATTGAGACTCGATCGCCCCTCAATTTCAGCTATAGTCTCAATAGCCGATAATAAACCCTTAGCGGCCTCGGTTTCCGTGTAACCGCGTCTAACAGCCACTTTTAGGGCCGCTTCATCCGCGTCTAATTCCCGTTGGGGGCTGCGTTTTTCTCGCCAAATCCGGTTAATTGCCAAGGCAGTTAAACCCCCCGCTACTGCCATACCGACGGCATCGGTTTGCAGGGTTTCCACGGTTAAACCGATCATACCAGCCAGAGCAATTAATCGATCGAGATCGGGTTTAAACCATTTTACTGCCGTTAAAACAGAGACGGCCCTTAACAAGACTAGATCCCGTTGGGGTCTTGATAATTGCCGCCAGAGGTCAAAATTAATTGGAATCGGTCTGACTCCTCTTTGCCAGGGCAGGGGAAAATTAGTTTCGATTACCTTGGTGCTTTCGGGTTTGCTGACAATGCGCGTCATCATCCGTCCCGAAGCAGGCATGAGGTCTAGTAAGTGACTAATCTCGTTGTCTTGGTTCATCGATCGCCGGTCAATAGTCTTCGATCATTGAGTATAATCGCTTTCTGAGCTAATATCTCTTTTCCGACAATTTTCTCAACGAAACCGCGTCAGTCCCTACCGTTCGGCTTTGAGGGGTTCGATGCCCCAAAAATCGCCCATAAATTCTTGCATCTTTCTCAAAATCCTCATGTTTTGATTAAACCTCTTGCATAATTAATTTTTGAGGATTCAAAAACGGCAAAAACAAGGATTAAATTACATAAAATCTGGAAATAGACCGTTTAATTGATTATTATTCATTCTTAATTCTCCTGACTACTGACTACTGACTACTGACTCCGTTCGGACCTCGGCGTGAGCTTTTGTCGAACGCAAAAGCTCACGGCCGAAGCCTAACCCTAACAACAATTTTTTATTTTTACAAGAGGTCTATTATTAATGAGGGGATGAAACAAGTCCTGACCGTATCTTGCCAACTCCAAGTAACACCCGAACAGGTCGCCGCTATCGAGGCGACACTGAAAGCGTTTGCGGAAGCTGGCGACTACGTTAACGGGAAGGTGAAGCCGAACCTGATCAACGAACTGGCGATACAGTCGCTACGGACTGAAATGTTGGGTTTCGCTTTCCCCTAAAATTGAGAGGTTTTCTTTAACCTATTGATTCGCTCAACCCAACCTACGGACTGGCTCAAAACCAGAGCAGGTAAGCAGGTGCAGAGCAGAAGAAGTTAAGAACATTCCCCGCAATAATGGCCAGCAGGGGCCGGAGAAATAAGGCGGGGAATGCCTGCTTGAGCTAGAGGTTCTGGAACAGCACTTTGGTGTCGGAGAGGGTGGGGGTGAGAGTTCCGGTCAACGTGACGATCGCCAACGGACTGAAGGTTGATCCCGCAGAGCCATCGGCATCGTAGGAGAGTACCCCGCCGCTGTAGGTGAGGTAACCGCCAGCAATTGCACCAGTGTAGGTTGTGGTTCCCAAAGACACGCTACCCAAGGACGTGAAGGCGCTGGCACCGGTTATATCGAACACAATGGTGTCGTTGAAGTTGGTGATTACATCCTGCCGGTCGTAGATGCTCAGAAACTGGAAGGTGTCGCCGCCGCCACCGGTGAGGGAATCGTTGCCGAACCCGCCGACGATGGTGTCAATACCATTACCACCATTGATGGTATCATTGCCGGATCCGCCGTAGATCAGATCAAAGCCGCCGAGTCCGATGATGTTGTCGTTGCCGTCGCCGCCCCTGATAATGTCGGCGCCGAGTCCGATGATGTTGTCGTTGCCGTCGCCGCCGCTGATGGTGTCGTTGCCGTCGCCGCCGCTGATGGTGTCGTTGCCGGTTGATCCGGTGATGGAATCCGCGCCAGCTGTACCTGAGCCAATCACAATACTGCCTCCAGACGGCCCATCATTCGGGTCAGGACCGCCACCCACAGTCATGGCGATGTTGGCCGAATTGGCAGCACCCTGGTTGCCAAGGGTATCGAAATAGTCGTTGGACACCGCCACTGTTCCCGTTGGCGACTGGAAGTTGGTGGCGATGAACGTGGCGGTGTAGCTGCTGCCGCTGCCGGTGAAGTTGCTCAGCACCCCGTTGGTCAGGGTCACATCGCTGGCGGCGAAACCGCTTACGGCTTCGCTGAACTGGAAGGTGACCGTAGTGCTAAAGTTCTGGCTGGTGAGCGGTGAGCTGTCGAAGGTGATGCCCACTGTCGGATTTTTGGTATCAATCGTCACCGTGTCCGTACCCGCTCCGCCGGTGTTGCCTGCCACGTCGGTGTAGCTATCGGCTGCCACGGACACCGAGCCGGTGGTTTCCACAGCATCGTCGGCCGTGAACGTGGCCTGGTAGCTGCTGCCGCTGCCGGTGAAGTTGCTCAGGGTTCCACCGCTGACGCTCACATCACTGTTGTCAAAACCGGTGACATCTTCGCTGAATTCAAAGCTGACTAGAGAATTGTTAGTTCCGTCGTTGAGGGAAGTATCAACGATATTGACGGCGAGGGTCGGATTTAGCGTGTCAATCGTCACCGTATCCGAGCCTGCGGAGCCGGTGTTGCCTGCCACGTCGGTGTAGCTATCGGCTGCCACGGACACCGAGCCGGTGGTTTCCACAGCATCGTCGGCCGTGAAGATGGCCGTATAGCTGTTGCCATCCACTTGGGTGAAGTCGCTCAGGGTTCCACCGCTGACGTTCACATCACTGTTGTCAAAACCGGTGACATCTTCGCTGAATTCAAAGGTGACTAGAGAATTGTTAGTTCCGTCGTTCAGGGAAGCATTAACGATATCGACTGCAAGGGTAGGATTGAGCGTGTCAATCGTCACCGTATCCGAGCCGGCTCCACCATTGTTACCTGCCACGTCGCTGTAGCTATCGGCTGCTACGGACACCGAGCCGGTGGTTTCCACCGCGTCGTCGGCCGTGAAGATGGCCGTATAGCTGTTGCCATCCACTTGGGTGAAGTCGCTCAGGGTTCCGCCGCTGACGTTCACATC
>NZ_JADBUE010000388.1:0-5668 GCF_020245805.1 Microcystis sp. M179S2
TGGCGATTTTTGTCAATTATTTTTTATCTAGAGCGAACTAATCAATTAAGTCTCTTGCCAGATAAGGATTTAGTCGATTTATGCCCCCCTATCGAACCATACTAAGTAACGAAGAACCGAGTATTTTAAGTGAACAGTAAACAGTGAATAGTGAACAGTAATCGGTGAGCAGTGAAAAGACATTAGGAAACTTTTATTTAATACTGCTCACTTAAAACTCAAATCTGATAACTGATAACTGATAACTGATAACTGATTACTGATTACTATGCTGTAATTTCCAGAGAAAACTAGCGAGGAGATTGGTGATAATATGAGCGAGGATCGGGATTAATAAATTACCGGTGATGATGACGGTATAACCGAGGGCAAAACCGACAACAGTTGCCCAGATAACATAGGGCCATTGTTGGGAACCGCTAAAATGGAGGATACCAAAAATTAGACTAGAAACGGTTAAACCAAAGATATTTAAGCCCAAAGCCGGCAAAATCACCCCGCGAAATAATAATTCTTCACTTAACCCCGGCAGTAATCCAATCCAAATTAAATCGGGCCAAGCTAAAGGTTTAATGACTAATTCTAAGTAAGAGTTAGCACTATGGCGATAACTAGACCAAAAACGATATAGAAGCCCACTAATTCCACTAATTGCCCCCGCTAAGGCTAATCCGAACAGGAAATCCGGGAGAGTCAAGCGAATTGCGGGAATAGCGATCGCACCGAAATATTGCCAAACTTTGGCGACTACCAGCAAGATAATCGCCGTTACCGCCATAATGGTGAGGACTTGTGTGCGTGTCAGGGGATCAAATTCGGAATTAGGGGAATTAGTCACGGATTCTCGGATAAACAGCGTAAAGAGTGTAAATTAGGGCGAAGAGATGCGAGGCTAACCCCTGCCCGTTGACAAACGATCGCACCGATCGCCTCTGTATACGAGTGTACCCTAATTGCTTTCACCCCTAGAGGTTCCGGGTCCACCTTCATTCTTGTACTATTTTCCTCGACAGCAATCAGTACACTTTTTTCTTGACAAAAACTCAAAACTGTGCAACAGCCGCAGGCACTGGCGGGAACGATCAGCGCGTCCACCTCCCGGCCCCAAATAGCATCGGGACTGGGCTGCTTGACCAATTGGGGGGCGCGACTTAAACCCACCAAAACGCAGGGTAAAAAAGTATAACCGATTTCTTCGGCCGCGGCCTTGGGGGAAAGTTGCGGATCGAGGGGCAGCGGACTTAAAGCGGGAGCGTGGGCCGCCGGTATTTGGAATTGTCGGACTACCAGATGGGAAATTACCGCTTCGGCCCCGGCAAGGGGATCCACCCCCTGACCATGGCGATAATTAGCCAGGGCAATGCTATCGGGATCGTCGGGAAAACGGGCAACAATGGCGATCGCTTCCGCCCGGCCCTGGTTAATCAGTTTTTCTGCTCCCCGCAGCAAGCTGTCGGGATTGCCAATTGTTCCCCAACTGGCCCCAGAGGCTGCCTCTCGCAACTGCACATTTAAGGGGGCATCGGTGATAACGTAATCGGTGAGATCTAAGCCTAGGGTGGCCCGGACAGCATCGGCAGCCTGAAGGTGTCTTTGCAAGAGGTCAAATTCAATGGCGCGATCGAATAGTAACCCGATGCGATTTTGATGGACGGGACTTAATCCCCAATCCCCCCGGGCAAAACGATCTAAAGCGTAACCCTCCACATAATAGGTGTTGTCCAGAGGCCAGTACAGTTGTGCGCCGTTGAGGACATTGGGATGGGTAATTAGGCGATCGCAAACTTTAGCGATCGCTCTGGCCACGGGAATGCCATCCCCAGCATAACCGCCAATCGCTGCCCCGATGCCGGTGGGAATAATTAGTACGGCGGTATAGGGACGGGAATTCACGAGGCAGTGGTGACAATCGCTTCGACTTTGACTTGATTATTCTCGGTATCCACTTCTGTGATTGCCCAACGCAAGGGTTCACCCCGTTTGGCCAATTCTTTTTCAATTTCTTGCTGCAGTTGTTGCGGGGTTTCCTGTAGGTCGATTTCGGCGCTAATAAAGTGAGTGGTCATAGTCATAACTCCCGTGGATCATCTCATTTAGTTTACCGCAGTGGGGAGACCACTTCCTGAGCGTTGCGGGGGGGAGTGGGGAGAAGACCGATAGCCGTAGTCTGACACCTTTAGGAATAGACCTCTTGTAAAAATCAACAATTATCTTGGTTGGTTAGGAGTCAGCAGCCAGTAGCCAGGAGAATTAAGAAGGAACAGTCATCAATTAAACAGTCTATTTGGATATTTTATGCCACTTAATCCTTATTTTTAGCGTTTTTAAACCATCAAAAATCAATTGTGCCAGAGATTTAAGCATTAGCTTCAAAATAGTTAAGAATTATTCTCAACTATTAAAAAATATTGTTGATACTAGACTTGGCTAAAAAAAAGCCCTAGACTGAATGGTTGACAAGAAAATTAGTCTAGAGCCTGATTAAGCCAAAGAAGCGATGCCAGTTGCTCCTTTAGCAGTGCATAGTTGAGGCTAAGTGATTACTAGAATCATTTAGCGCCAGCTTTGTCTATGTCTAAATTCTAGTCTTGACGTTATTTAGCGTCAACTTGAGTCTAAAAATCCTTTGATGGTTGGACACAGGTATTCTCTGGACTTTTTTGAGCAAAGTTCGACCTAATTGAGATAATTTCTCATTTACTCTTTCCAAATCGTCAAGGAGAAGCAGATGTTATCTGATCCCACAGAATCCGAAAAAATAGATTTCCCCAAAACCCTAGATATCGCCACCGTTTGCGTTTATGGGCTAGGAATCCTCTCGGCGGGCTTATTTTTATTCCTGCCCTTCGTCAATCTCCTGCATCCGAGTCCGTGGCAGCGATGGTTAGGCACAATTCACGGTTTTGGCTCTTTATTAGCCCTAGTCGTCATTGTTTACGCAGGCCACCTCGCTTTTCCCCTGTTAAGAGGTTCTAGCAAACTCTTGCGGCAAATGCGAACCCTCACCTTCTGGGCTACCGTCCTCGCTTTTTTAGCGATCGCCACTGGTAATTTAGCCTATATGCGCTATCGGGCTGATTTAGAATTTGGCGGCGCGCGCGCTTGGTTAAAAGAAAATTCGCCCCTCGGTCAATACGTCCTCATGGAATACCACGAATTCAGCGTCCTGTTTACCTTGCCCCTAGGCGTGGTCTGCACTTGGATTCTCTGGAAATACGGCGACTCAATTTTAGACAAAGCTAACCGACCGGTGTTAACAGCCACTTGCATTGCTCTGATGGCAATGATGTTTTTTGCTATGGGTGGTCTCGTTAGCGGCCTCGGTGTCGCCAAAATTCAGGCTCTGTAAACCTTTATTTGCTTATTCACCTCAAAAATGACTAAAATTC
The DNA here is from genome assembly GCF_020245805.1 of Microcystis sp. M179S2. NCBI lineage: Bacteria > Bacillati > Cyanobacteriota > Cyanophyceae > Chroococcales > Microcystaceae > Microcystis > Microcystis sp. M179S2. Next base: position 3,390 of record NZ_JADBUE010000388.1, read on the forward strand.
AACTTTCGCTCGTTCTAGCCACTGTTTTCGGCTTACATACTGTGTCTCCTGCCCTAGCGGGTTCGATGTATAAAATCACCGACTTGGGTACACTCAGCCCCGATGGTACGGATACGAGGGCAGCCAGCATTAACAACCAAGGTCAAATCGTCGGTCGTTCCCGCACTGCCGGTAATACCGCTTCTAGTGGCTATATCTGGGAAAACGGTACGATAACGGCTTTACCCCTTACTGGCCCAGTTAATGGCGGCACCCCCGTCACTCTCCCCGGTCGCGGTGGTTTATCCCGTTCCATTAATGACGCAGGGATGATTGTCGGTGCGGGAGATGAAACCGCCGGCCCCACAGACCGGGCGTTATTGTGGACTCCTAACGGTTCCGGGGGTTACGACCTCAACATTTATAACTTTGGTGGCCTGGAAAGTTATTTTATCGACATCAACAACAGCAATCAGATTGCTGGTTATCATATCTTTGAAACCAATCGAAGAAACACTATTTTCTGGGAAAATGGTACGCGCATCGACTTACCTAGTCTTGACGGCGATCAAAATTTTGGTTTAGCCATTAATGACAATACCGAAATCGTTGGTTATGTAGACTCCGATGGTGTAGTGGACGGAACTAATGTCTACAGTGCCGCTTTTTGGGAACAGGATGCCAATGGTAATTTTGTCCTGACTAATCTAGGAATTCCCAACGGATTCGCCCAAAGTTTTGCCCGAGATCTTAACGAAAATGGCTTAGTTATTGGTCAAGCGACTAATGGTTCAGGAGCCACTTTAACCTCTAGTGGATTCCTCTGGGATAACGGCAATTTGATTAATTTAGGCAGTCTTGGTGGTACGCGAGGCGATGCTTTAAGTATTAACGAATCTGGTCAAATTGTTGGCTTTTCTAATCTTGCTAGTGAAGTTGCCCATGGGACTCTTTGGCAAGAAGGCCAGTTATTTGATTTAAATAATTTAGTCATTAATGGTACGGGTTGGGTTTTAAATCAAGCCACGGGCATTAATGGGCGTGGCCAAATTATTGGTTTTGGCACTTTTACTAATGAATTGGGAGAAACGGAAACCCGCGCTTTTATCCTAGAATCTGTACCCGAACCTAGCACCATTATGGGACTTTTAGCGGTGGGAATTTTGGGTTTTACACAGTTACGAACTCTTAAAAAATAGGAGCAACTCTCATGACACAACCCTATGTTGATAGCCCTTGGTACGGTAAAATCTGGGCTTTTGTACAACAATTTCCCCAAGGTTTAGCCCAAGGAGCCAAACGTTCTCCCGCTACTTCTGGCCCTGCAGCTGCGGCAATTATTAGCGCCGCAATCGGTTGTTGTTTAATGATGGTTTCTCACCATTTTTCCGATGCAGACCAGACAAAAACCGTAGAAACTCTGCTCTGGAATTTAGGGTCTTGGATTCCTGGCAGTAAAAATCCTAGCAAAATGTGGGGTAATATTGGCAGTTATACCGGCAAAGAAACTATGTTATTAATTGGCTGGTTAATCAGTTGGCCTATACTCCATTATCTCTGGAAAGATCGCAAGATTAAGGCTAAAACAATTCTCTTTTGGTTTTTCGCCCTCATTATTGCCGCCACCGCTATGTCATGGCATCCTATCTTTCCTTATTTACCCTTAACTTAAACTTATGGAGGTAACAAAATGGATGTTCAAATTAGAAAACTTTCCTCTCGTAAAATGCACAATATCGTCTGGATTTTAGTGGGAGTTTTTGGTTTATTTGCTATTACTTTTCCTCTGTCTATGTGGCGAGTCAGCAATATGGAAAAGTTTCAAGGTTCTCATGTTAAATCTTTACCAGTGGAAGGAGAAGTGAATTGCAAATCTTCACGGATTACAACTAAATAAGGGGCTGGCTTAATACTAAGCAAGACAGTTTCAGCTAAGAAGGAAAAAATGTCATATCCTGTGGAGGCAAAACATCAAATAGTTGTTGAAAAGGAGAGACAATTTCTGAATTTTTGGCTGAGACTAAAACCCCCTTTTCAGAGATTTTATCTACTCCAAGTAATCTGGTTAAGCTGTACTAAATTTAAACTGAGTATTGGAAATTTGGCTCTTCTGGTTTCTGTGTGGAAACGAGGTCTATACTGATAGTTTCTTCCGCCGCTCGACTGAGCTTCGCTGAACGTAAAAATAGCCCTAAAAGTCTTGCCCGATAAGCATTTCACGATTCCATAAGCAAAAATTATCACACAAAGAATAAGAGGCTCTTCGGGAATTGTTATGCAAATAATTAACTTAAAATAAA
>NZ_JADBUE010000389.1:0-4611 GCF_020245805.1 Microcystis sp. M179S2
AACCGCCGACACCATCGGTCAAAGCAGGGAGGCATCGCGGCTGGGGTTGTCTCTTTCATCGCCGATTTTTCAACGTAAAGTGCTTACTCTTTAACGATTATACTCGATTTGATCTTTATTTGGCGTTTAAGTCCCACTAAAGAAGCATCATCCCGTGAAGCGTCAACCCATCCGAAGATCGTTCAATTAAGTTTGTTCGATCTGCCGGGAATCACCGTCCGGCCCCGGCGGTGAGGATGTCAACCAATCAGGAGTTGTCTGTGCCAGATGGATAGGGGAACCGCCCTATTGATCTCTTCAGCTACACCATTCGTCGGAAATTTTGGTTCTGAAACCCCGTCCTTTTAGGACAGCTTGACGTTTGCGTTAAACAGAAAATAAGCAACTATTGAGCAGAAAAAGCGCCCGGTCGGGCGGGGCTTTAAACCCAATTTTTCGGTAAATGGGAAAGCTAGTTTGATCGCTCCCACAGTTTTTGAATTTCCGCTATTGTCCGACTATCGGGGGATTGAATCAGAGTAACCGATGGATTCACCTCTATTCTCTGAATATTTTGGCTCCAGGGGTTTTCTGGCACGGACAGAATATCGAGTCCCTCGATGACGGGACGGAAACCGTAGCGGACAAAAACTTGTTGTTGTTCTTTTGTGCGGAGAAAATCGATGAATTTTACGGCCGCCCGCCGCTGTTCCCCATCGGTATCTCGACGGATGATCGCCGCAGTTGGGGTGATCTCCACGTTCGGATCGAGGTAGTACACGCGATAGGGAGCTCTTTGATTCGCTCCCGACTGCTTCTGACGGTAGAGTGCGATACTTTCATATACCGTGGCCACGTCCGCGTCGTTGGGTCCGCGGGTGATGAATTCCTGCAAAAGAATATCGGTCGATCGAGGCGGTTGGTACAGCGATTTTTGAATGATTTTAAAAAGCTCCCTAGTTTGCGGAGAATTTAAATCCTCACCGTTCGCCCGGGACCAGAGGAAAAGAGTCAGCAGGCCGCTATGGGAACGGGTCGGATCGGTCATGAGAAAATCGAAACTTCCCCAATCAGGTCTCCCGCCCATTTTTGCCCAATTTCCCGCCTCCATCGCCCGTTGAATTCGCTCCCAACGGAAACGGCCGTCGGGAAAGAGCGCGTCTCCCCGTTTCAGCCAAGCGATGCCCACGAGAAGCGTTTTGGCAATCGGGCGCGGGGTCTCGTAAAAGGGATCGCTCCCGTCCCGGGTCGAAAGGCGAGTTTTTAATTCCGTCAGTAATTCACCGTCGGCGGGAATGAGAATCGTGGGTTTAAAATCATTTTTCTCGTCCACGAATTTATTAATTATATCCTGCGATCCCTGTTCTTTAATCTCGATCGCAATGTCGGGATTTTTTTTCTCGAAGTCTTCCTTTAGTCGCGTGAGGGGTTCCGTTAATTCCGTTCCAGTGACGATCACTATTCTCGTTTCTAATCCGGGGATAGGAATGTAAGCTAATCCCAACGAGACTAGGGCGATTAGGGAGGATAGCCATAAATTTTTTTTCTTCTTGGCGGTATTGATCATATAGCAGAATTCAGGGGTTAAAAGACAGAAGTGAGCAGTAAAATCGTTACCTAATCAAGTTTTCACCGCTGAAAGTGTACCTCGTTAATATGCAAAACCTCTAGAGATTAATGAGTTAAAATGTCCAAGTTACTCCCTGCGCTTCGCAATCGATCGCACAACTCCTCCACCTCTCGAACCCGCTCGCTATTGGGACGACTCGATAGCCGGATTTTATTCTGCAATTCCTGTAGGATGCCGGCAGTGTTCTCGATCGTTACCCGTAGGTTTAATAGTTTAGCTAGATTAACCGATCCGCTGGTTCTGACGAGTTCTAGGTTTCTCTCTAAACTCTCCACCAATTCCCCAGCCTGTTGGCGGGCGATTCCGGTACTGTTGGTGAGGCGAGCGCGGGCTGAATCTAAGTCCGCCTCTAGTTTAGCGAGGGATAGAACCGCTTCGGAGCGCGGTAATCGTCGCTCTAGTTCTTCGATCCGGTGCGGGATATCAGCGATCAAACTACAGGCTTCCTCTATGCGAACCAATAACTCCAGATAATCCGCTTCGTGACCCAACAGTTGACCCGCCTCGCGACGAACGGCCTCCGCTTTCTCGGCTAAACTCTGGCCCGAGGCTTTTAGGTTAGTTAATTCCCTTTCCACTTCCCGTCGCGCCGATTTTTCGGGGTCGGGTTCTCTGGATTTACAATACATTGCGGTGGCGGTGGCGACGATGGCGGCGGTGGGCAGGATAAGGAGATTCGGGGTTTTCAGGAACCGAACTCCCGCCACGAGAACAATTCCCCCGACTAGGATCGCGAGCGGGTAATCAAAAGGATTGGTTAGTTTGACCATAGGGTTTAGAACTCTAATTGCAAATCCCCCATCACCGTGGAGATCGTTTTGGGGTCGCCTTTACGGTAGTATCCACCGTTTTTATCGGCGATCGTTTTGAGAACTTCTGGCTTAAATTCCCCTTCATTCCCGTAGCCAATGGTGAAGACGGCGATGCGTTTATCGGAGGCGAAACCGCTTTTGGCTAATTCTTGAGCGAGGAAATCGAGGGAGTGTTGCGATCCCGAATCCTCTCCGTCGGTGAGTACGACGACCGCGTTAATCGCATCGGGGCGGAGATTTTGTTCTAACCAATTCCGAGCGTAGAGAGTCGCGTCGTAGAGTGCGGTTCCCCCCTCCGCTCGCAGACCGGAGACAAACTGTATTCCCCGCTCTTTGCCCGCCGGGGTTCCATCCACTAGCACTGGGGGACGGATCTTAGCATCGAAATCGATCAGGGCGACTTTTTCCTTCTCTCCCAAACTGTTGATGTAGCTATTCAGGGTGCTTTGAACCGAGGGGAGTTTATCTCCCTGCATGGAACCAGAAGAATCGACGACGATGACCACGAGGGAGGGTTTTTTCGCGTATTCTCGCCACGACTGTAACATCGCCTCCACCACCTCTGGTTTTGGCGATCGCAAGGAGTCATAGCGGGCGTTCGGATCGACCCCGTACTCGGCGGAGAATTTACCTCCCAGTTCTACCCCCGGCACCCCAGGGCGCAGGCCTAACTCGGTAGCGATTTTCTGTCCCTCGGGACTGCGGAGAAACTCGATTGTTTTTTCGGCGGCGGCTTTTTCATCGGCGCTCACCCAGGGGGCGTTCGGTAGGATCGCCCGCATATTCGAGGTGAAGGTGGCCTGCGGGTAAATCGCCTCGACGCGCGTTCGGGTCTCTCCCCGGTTGGCGTTGGCCTCGATCACCGAGGACTCGTACACGGAGGCGATCGAAGCCCAGAACGGGCCGTTTTTCGCCATATCGTTGGCGATCTGCCCGGTAGAAACCCCGTAACGGGTGATTTTACTCTGGATCTCCCGCACTTTCGGTTGATACTTCTGTACGTCGCTAACGGTTAGGTCTTCGGGACGTTTTCCAGATACTGAGGCGAATTGAGCAACGAGACTCTGTAACCCCGAGTTAGAGCGGATCGGTGCGCCCATGACGAAATAAAGCGGTAAGCTCTGGTTATCGGGGGCGAGGTCTTTATGGGTTTTCGCCGTGAGCAGGGATTTATAAAGATCGCTTTGTTGTCGCACCCCCCGGGCTAAGTCCGAGGGAACCATAAAGACCATCGGGCTAGAGGTTAATAGGGCTGCATCGGCGACCCCCGGAATATAGTTCTGGCCTGGAAATAGGGCGGCGACCTGCGATTGCAGTTGAGCCTGATAAATCTCGCCATCGACGGAGATCAGGGTGGGAAAGTCCGGCGCATCGGCCGGTAAACTTCCCTGTTTTAACTGGGTCGCAAGAGAGACTACATCGGAAACCACATCTCCGCTTCCTTTGGCTTCGCACTTGAGATAGTAGGGTTTACCGTTCTCTAGTTTCGGATTCTGTCGGTTTAGTTTCTCTGCCGCCTGATCGCAGAAATCTTTCAGGGCGCTCCCGACGAGAAATTTAACCTCGATGCCGTTGGCACGGGGATCGCTGCTCCCGCAGGAACTTAAAATCACGAGTCCGAGAATGACAATGAATTTTCGCCTGATCTGGTACCTCATAGGGGTTTTGTAGGTTGTTATTATTGAACTCGTTTTAACATTCTTTCCATGATTTACCCATGCTTTTAATTATCGATGAATTCCGGAAAATTTACAAGGCTCTCTTGTTCCTAGTGTGATCAGATTCTCTAATCATCAAAAGCGGCAAATCATCGAAAAAATGGGTCTGAAACCCGCCCTTTAGCGATAACGGAGGGCGGCTTTATACAAGTTAGCGAGAAACAATTAAACCGTTAGAACGACGAATTAACTGAATCTTGCTAACAGCTATCTGTCCCAATCGTTTCCAATTAGTATCGCTTACAGATAGCTGTTTTTCGGTATCTCCACTAACATAACCAATTCCTTTGGGAGAAGAAACTAAATCTCCTTTACGGAACCCATGTCTTGTGGTAGAGCCACCATATTTACGTCGTTTACCACCTTTAGAAAAAACCATCAGGTGAAGTTGACGACGACTAATAGGAGGACGTTTGATGACAGCAAAGGGAGCCTTCGTTACTTTAACATAACCCTTCCAATCATATCCATG
>NZ_JADBUE010000039.1:0-18652 GCF_020245805.1 Microcystis sp. M179S2
AATAGAGACGATTCTTGTTTATAAGTTACCGCTTCTCAATCGTCGGGAGATAGAAACTATGTTTAGTTTAGATGAATTAAAACAAACTCAGTATTTTCAAGATGTGCGCGAGGAAGCGCGTCAGGAAGGTCGTCAGGAAGGTCGTCAGGAAGGCAGACTAAACAAAGCATTAGAGGCGGTCCCTCGTTTGTTAGCCCTAGGGTTAAGTGTTGAGCAAGTCGCATCCGCGTTAGAGTTAGAGGTTGAACAGGTTAGAGCTATACAAAACGGGACATAAAAAAATGCGATCGCCTTGTAAAATAGAAGCATGAAAACTGACACGATTTTTTATCAACTCTTTCAATCTTTCCCCTCTATCTTCTTTGAATTAATTCAACTCCCTATCACCGAAGCGAATAACTACCGCTTTGACTCAGTGGAAGTCAAACAACTTTCTTTTCGTCTTGATGGAGTCTTTCTGCCTCAAAATAATCACCCTAGATTTCATCGTAAAACCGGGGTTGGGACGGGGATAAAGTTATCCCCTCACCCAACCTTACTTACCAACGATTTAAGAAACCGCCACCATTACCCCAGCGCGGTCGGGAATTAAAGAAACCACCACCGTCAGACCAACCATTACGCCAGGGCCGCGCATTAACGAAACTACCACCGCGACCATCTACCCAACCACCGGCACGACTATTCCCCCAACCGCGATTGCCACCATCTCCCCAGCCTAAAGCTTGTAAACTAGGATCGGCAGTACCGGACGGCAGTTGGTTAACCCGTTCGCGTACAGCGCTAGATAGACGACTTAAACGCGCTTCAATGGGATTAGCCTCGTCTGAGGCGGCCTGAGCGGTGCTAGTCAGACCGAAGGCAGATAAAGCGAGAAGAAAGCCGACTAAACCAGTTTTATTGCTGATATTCACCTGAATTTATGCTCCTATTTGGCTTCTTGGGGATTAATTTGGGCGTGTTCGATAACTTTGAAGGCAAAAAACCCCTTTAATAATTCTGGGGGGATGGGAACCATGCCTTGACTACCGAACCAGCGATCGATTTGACTAACGGTGGCCGTATCATTGGTGATGTAATCCTGCATCATTTTAACAATGGCATAGTTGACATCATCCAAAAAAGTAGAGTTATTTTCGGGAACCATGCAAGCGATGCCAAAATTAGCTAGAGCTTCTTCGGGGACGATTTCGTAGATTTTAGGGTTATCTCTGAGGATTGTTCCCGCTAAAGAGATGCTATCCCCCGCTATTGCGTCGATTTTACCGGTTTTTAAAGCTTCGAGGGCTTCTTCTACGGTGCTGTAGGTAGTAACAATTGTCGCTTGCGGTTGTACTAATTTAATCACATCGACGGCCGCAGAAGTGGGAACCAAGGCGATGCGTTTACCGATTAGGGATTGAGGAGTGGAGAGATTGCTGCCTTTTTTAGCTAAAATCCTAATCCCAGAAATGCTGTAACTGATGGAAAAATCGACAACTTTCGCCCTTTCCCAAGTAAAAGCCGTACTACAAGCGATATCGATTTCCCCGCTACGAATGAGATTAATTTTCTCTCCGGGTTGGTTAGCTTCAATCATTTGCAGGGTGACGGGACGACCGAGACGAGTTTCCAATCGTTTTCTAATTCGTTCCAACACATCCATAGAATAGCCGACTAATTCCCCCTTATCATTGATGTAGGAGTAGGGAATCGCATCAAAACGGGTTCCTACGGTCAAAAATCCCGTGCGAGCCACTTTTTCCACCACTGTTTCCGCTAAACTTGCACTAGCGAGGAACATAGGTAATATGCAACCTAGTCCCACTAACTGTAAAATTTTCTTCATAAATCGAGTGCTTGCTCCCGTACAAACATAACTATACTAGAATTCACTAAAAAATCTTCAAGGTTTCCATAATAATTTCTGTGAACTTTTACAAATTAGATGGCGGTTCAAGGCGAATTAATTGACCGTTACCTTCATCGGTGAGCAGGTATAAAAATCCGTCGGGACTTTGACGCACATCCCGCACCCTCTGACCGATGGGAATCGCTTCTTGATTGATAATTTCACCGGATTTATCCACTTCCAGACGGCGAATATCCCTGGAAACTAAACCACCAGCGAATAAATTTCCCTGCCAATTAGGAAAGCGATTACCGGTATAAAAGACCAATCCCGAAGGAGCGATCGCAGGTGTCCAAATTGTTTTCGGATCAATCAGACCTGGTCGAGATTTTTTGCGGGAAACCGGGGTATTAGTGCCGTACTCTTGACTGGCAGAAACCACTGGCCAACCGTAATTTTTACCTTTTTCAATTAGATTTAATTCATCCCCTCCTTTTGCTCCGTGTTCTGTTGCCCAGACTCGTTGAGTCATCGGATCAAAGCTGATTCCTTGAATATTCCGATGACCATAACTCCAAATTTTAGAACCCAGAAAAGGATTATCTTTCGGTGTGGAACCATCGTCATTGATGCGGATAATTTTACCTAAATGACTTTGCAGATTTTGGGACTGTTTTCTAATTAAATCTCCCGCTAATTGTAGGGGAGGATTACCCCCGTCCCCAATCGCTACCAATAAAGTGCCATCCGGTAGCCATAATAACCGCGAACCGAAGTGTTGAGAGCCGGTTTTTGCCTGGGAAACTTCAAAAATAACCCGCACATCTCGCAAACTTGCACCATCATAAACCGCACGAGCGACGCGGGTACGATTAGCCTCCCGGTCTCCGTGAGCATAAGTTAGATAAATCCAGCGATTTTGGGCAAATTGGGGATGAATTGCCACATCGAGCAGTCCTCCTTGTCCGACGGCAAAAACTTCGGGAACTCCAGGGATGGCTTTTGGGTCTAATTTGCCCTCTCTAACCACTCTTAAACGACCGGGACGCTCTGTAATGAGGATTTCCCCGTTAGGTAGCCAAACCATCGACCAAGGATGCTCTAAACCCTCGATTACGGTCACTTTTTGCCATTGATTTCTCTGGGAATTATTCGCCGAAGTTAATACATTTGCACCTTGACAACTGGAGATAATTATAGTAAGCAAAACGCTAGATACTAAAGGCGAGAAAATGCGATTGAGAGAATTAAGCATTAGTTGGTAACTCCCCAAGTTTTCAGCAGATAAATATAATTATATCGACTCCATTTTGAGTAGTTGTTTCAGAAAAGTTAAGAGATTTTGTAGTGATGATATTTGTGTTGAAGTTTGCTCGCTAATCCACCGATCATCAGAAATAGTTGCAGACATTAAAGGGATAGTATCTAATTATTTTAGATACTTTCTGTTTGTTCTGACCTGCTTCTCTAAGTATCTTTAGTCAGATAGCGGATACGAGATTTCAGAAATTCAGCGACTCCATAAATTTCATCAAGACTGTTTATATTCGTGGTTGTTTCTTTACCAGTTTCGACGTTATCGGGAATACTGATTGATTTCTTGCCAGTTTTTTCATGGAAGCGCAGACGACAGACTGTTTTAGTTACTTTTCCATCTAAGTTGATACCAAAATAACTTCTAGTGTCTTTGAATTGAATGCGTGCGGTATTGATTTCTTCGCGTAGAATTGATTTAATAATGTAAAATCCTTCCAATTCTTCGAGGGTCGTATTAATTCCATCTCCCCCTGTTCCTTCTGGTGGATTATCTTCTGCTGCTGCATCAGCAGGATTTGGTTCGGGTTCTTTTCTAAAAACCTCCTCAAATTTTTCTTTGATGATATCATTGATATACTCTTTGAGAGAACGCTTAATAATTTCTGTGAATTTTTCGACAACCGATGCAGTTCTCACTCCAGAATACACATGACTAACAAAAAACTTAACAAATTCGGGGGAAGGATCATTTAATTGCTGGGCAATCACTTTTTTAACTTCTTTGGTGTACAATAAATTGCGAGCAGCCTCTTTTATTTTGCCAGAATTGAAGTCAGATGTGCTAGTGCTAGATTTAGAAAATCGTTTTAATTCGTTAACAGAAGAGTCGTCAAAGTCGAGAATGTTAAACTCAAAAAATGGCTTATCGTCCATGATATTATCCTTGACGATATCCGTATAAAACCGATAGATAATCCCATTAGTTAAAACTCCAAAGTTAGCTCCAGTTGCATTAAAATATCGATGCAGTTGGGAACTATGTTTAGGATGCTCAAGATTTTGATGACAGCTTTTACATTCCATCAAAATAATCGGTTGATTGTCCAAACAAATAGCATAATCTACTTTTTCCCCTTTTAATCCAGTTAAATCGGCACTATATTCGGGGTGAACTTCCATGGGATTGAATACATCGTAACCCCATGCTTGCAAAAAAGGCATAATAAAAGCTGTTTTGGTTGCCTGTTCGTTTTGGATTTGAGAACGAGAGGTTTCAACTTTTTGAGCAATTTCTTTGAGTTTATCGATTTCCATGATAGCCTCATTATCTAGGATGTGTGGGTTATCTTCTCAGCCTAACCATAATTTAACCTTTTTTTTACCTCAGGGTCAAGCATTTTTGACTGTCATGATCATTAATTCAAGAATATTTACACTAATCCAGTGCCATTCGGATATTTTATGCTATTATTACTGGGAACGGGTTATTTTTCTTATGTCGCCATTTGCTCAAAGACAATGCTTGCTTTAGAACAGCTTTATGAACGGGAATATGATCGCTGGTTAAGTGAGACGATCGAGTTATTAAAAAATCGTCAGTTAGATCAGTTAGATTACGAACATTTAATCGAGGAGTTGGCAGCTTTGGGACGAAGCGAAAAAACTGCTGTTAAAAGTTTAAGTTTACAAATAATAATCCATCTGTTACTCTATCAATTTTGGACGACAGAAAGAGAAAGAAATAGTAATCATTGGGCGGCAGAGATTATCACTTTTCGAGTACAATTAGAAGATAAGCTCACCACCAATTTAAGCAAATTTCTAGAACTAGAGTTAGACAATATCTATGAAAACGCTCGCTTAATTGCCGAAAAAAAGACAGGATTAAAAAATTTACCGATAATTTGTCCCTACTCTCTGAGACAAATTCTTGAGAAACAGTGGTTTCCCGATACAGATAATCAATAAACTCTCAAAAATATGGACTCTCACAACAGTGAACCGATTATAATTGCCGAAGCAGTGGAAAAATGGTACGATAACCGCTTTCATGCTTTGCGGGGAGTCAATCTCACCGTTAATAAACAGGAAGTTGTCGTGATTATGGGGCCGTCGGGTTCGGGAAAATCCACCTTTATTCGCACTTTTAACGGGTTAGAATCTTATCAAAAAGGCCGCATTATTATTGACGGAATAACTGTGTCCCACAACCTCAAAAATATCGAGGCAATCCGTCAGGAAGTCGGCATGGTTTTTCAACAATTTAACCTATTTCCCCATCTGACGGTATTAGATAATGTCACCCTTGGTCCGATGTGGGTGCGCGGTTGGAAAAAAGCGCAAGCGGAGGAAATAGCCAGAAAACTCCTCGAAAAAGTTGGTATTCTCGAACAAGCGCTTAAATATCCCCCCCAGTTATCGGGAGGACAACAGCAGCGGGTGGCAATCGTTCGCGCTTTGGCCATGCAGCCGAAGGTGATGTTATTCGATGAACCCACCTCAGCTTTAGACCCAGAAATGGTGCGAGAAGTCTTGGAAACGATGCAAAGTTTAGCCAAATCCGGGATGACCATGGTTTGTGTCACCCACGAGGTAGGATTTGCGCGAGAAGTGGCCGATCGAGTGGTATTTATGGATCAGGGTTTAATTTTGGAAATTGCCCCCCCAGCAGAATTTTTTAATAATCCTCAATCCGATCGAACTCAGCAATTTTTAGCAAAAATTCTTTGATTTTCCATGACTTGCTCTGCAAAATTAAGTTATCGAGCAGCTATCGAGTCAAAATATCTAAAACCTCAGATAAATTTGACATAATCTTAGGTTTTATCGATAGTATATTTGTCCCTTGTTTTTTTCTCCTCCTGTCTCCTTACCTAACGGAAGATTTTGGATTTTTGCCAAAAATCTATTATTAAACCATCTCTTTTTCTTCTTCTACCTCCACTAAAAGGGGAACGAGATTTTCATTTAAACGACCGGCTCGAATTAATTCTGCGTAGGTATTAGCTTCGATATCAAGTAAAGTATCTTGAAATTGTTCGGCCACCACATCTTTTAATTGTGGGTGTTCCTGTAGTAATTTTTGCAACTGATCCCCCAAGGACTTTAATTGTCCTTCCACCAGAGTTTTTTTGTGGCGATAAAATTCGGGATCGATATCGGGAAAACGTTCTGGTTGTTGCAGATAATTGGCAACCCTAGTTAAAGCAATTTGACGAGCAATTAAGGCCGAATATTCGGTGCGAATCGGTTGATCACCGATAAGATTGAGGGCATTTAACAGCCATTGTATAGATAATCCTTGCACCAATAAAGTAAATAAAACCACCCCAAAAACCACGTCAATAATTTCTTGACGGTAGGGGATAGACGTAGGAACACTTAACGCTAGGGCGATCGAAACCGAACCGCGCAATCCCCCCCACCATAACACCGTTCTTTCCTTGAAACTGATCTTATTGCCCGTAATTAGGTTACTAATTCCCCCTAGTCCAAAAATTGAGAACAGACGGGAAACCACCATAGCGGCGATCGCTATTAAAATACCGGTTAAGTGACTGCCGAGACTCTCAAAACGGGTTTGATCACCGATCAATAAAAAGATGATGGAATTGACAAAAAAGGCGATAAATTCCCAAAATTCGCTAACTACCAGGCGCGTGCGGGGACTCATACCAATGCGCGAACCGAGATTACCGAGAATAATCCCGACAATTACCACCCCAATCACACCGGATCCGCCTAATTTTTCCGTGACGAGATAGGTTCCATAGGCAGAAACTAGAGTCAGAGACTGTTCCACAAAAGGCAAATCGAAGCGTTGGGTAAGGTAGGAAATGCCGAAACCGATCACGCAACCCACACCGATCCCAATCCCCACAAAGGTGCAGAAACGAGCGATCGTCACCGGGACGGAAAAGGTATCGACTCCCAAGGGAATCCCCACCAAGAGGACGAAAGCGACCACAGCGACCCCATCATTAAAGAGACTTTCCCCTTCCATCAGGATCGTTAGTTTTTTACTGGCCCCCAATTCTTTAAATAGGGCAATCACAGAGACGGGATCGGTGGCAGCTAGGGCAGCACCCAACAGAAAAGCGATCGATAGGGGTAAATTAGCAAAGATATGTAGGGGATAGGCGACTCCCAAAACGGAGATAATTACCCCGATAACGGCAAAAAGGACGATAGTAACCCAATATTCCTTTAATTTAGCCCAAGGAATATTCCAAGCGGCTTCAAAAAGGAGGGGAGGCAGAAAAATTTCCAGAATTAATTCCGGGGAAAGATTAACTAGACGCAAATCTAAAAAAGCTAAACCCATACCGACAATAACTAACAGCAGGGTGTAGGGAATTTTGCGGAGGAAGGCAACGGTTCTCGATAAAGTGGCGACACTCAAGGAAATGGTCAAAACTAGCAGGAATTGCTCTAAATTATGAGCGATCGCCTCGTTAGCAGTAGATTCTAGACTCATTATTTTCAGTTATCAGAGATGGGAGTGGGGTGTGGGGTGTGGGGTGTGGGGAAGTGGGGGGGTGGGGAGGTGGGGTGATGGGGAAAGTGGGGAGACCACTTTGTGCGCGTTGCGGGGGGGAAGTGGGGAGGTGGGGGAATTTCAACTAAAACCCTAAAACCCTAAAACCCTAAAACCCCAAAACCCTAAAACCTAACACCCTAGTCATTCGGGGACTGAGGAGAGATTTTCAAAGAGGAAATGGCCCCTTCTTCTATCGGGGTTTCTGATGTATTCCTTTCCCCATCGAGAGAAGGGGTTTTTTTGCCGCCAGAACCGCCACTTTTCGGGGGTTTCGAGGAGAGGAATTGGGCCTCGAACTGTTTGATCAGCACATACAACACCGGGACGAGAAATAAACTCAACACAGTGGAAATCAGATAACCGCCTAGGATTGCAGTTCCCAGAGACCAACGACTCATCGCCCCGGCGCCGGAAGCGATAACCAAGGGCAAGAAACCGACTAAACCGGAAATAGCCGTCATCAGAATCGGTCTTAAGCGTTCCGTCGAGGCCCGGGCTGCCGCATCGGGAATACTTAAACCCAAAGTACGGGACTGGTTAGCGAATTCCACGATTAAAATCGCATTTTTAGCCGCTAAACCGATCAACATGACCAAAGCCACCTGAGCATAGATATTATTATTCACCGCCGGGAACAGACTACCCACTTGTAGGAAATTCGCCCGCAACAGTAAGGCCCCCATGGCACCTAGGATCGCTAGGGGAACGGTAATCATGATGATAATCGGGTCAATGTAGCTTTCGTACTGGGCCGCGAGGACGAGGAAAACCACGATAAAGGCTAATCCGAAGATAACTGGGGCAGCCCCGGCGGAAGTTTTTTCTTGGAAAGCTGTACCCGTCCAAGCGTAACCGAAACCGGGCTGCAGGACTTTCCGACAAACATCTTCCATCACTGCGATCGCCTGTCCCGTACTAAAACCGGGGGCGGGACTACCCTGAACGTTAATCGAGGGATAGAGGTTAAAGTTAGTGATAATCGGTGGATAGGTGAAGCGTTTGACGCTAACCAAACCCGATAGGGGAATATTGGCCCCGGTACGGGAACGGACGTAAAGACGGTTAATATCTTCAGGATTAGAGCGATAATCCGCTTCTGCTTGGGCAAAGACTCGATACAAGCGATCGCCTAAGACGAATTGATTGACGAAGTTGGAACCGAGATAGGTTTGCAGGGTACCGAAAACGGCCTGCATATCGACGTTTTGCGCCTGTAGCTGGTTGCGATTGATGGAAAGTTCCAGCATCGGCGTGTCGGTGGTAAATTGGGTGAAAATTCCCGATAATTCCGGTCTTGTTCGGGCCTCGGCCATGACGTTATTAGCGTTGGCAATCAAAGCGTCCATGGGGAAAGAAGCGCGGTTTTGGATAAATAACTCGAAACCGCCGGTAGAACTTAATCCATCCACGGGGGGCGCATTAACGGCGAAAGCGCGAGCATCTGGGACTTTAGTGGCTAATTGTTGGTTAATTTTCCGCAGAACCCCGAAAACCGACTTATCTTCGCCGGGCCGTTCCGACCATTCTTTTAACTTGACAAAAAATAGCCCTTGGTTGCTGCCACTTCCGGCAAAACTAAAGCCCGCCATACCGACAAAGTGTTCGATTTCTTCGATACCGTCGAGAATTTCTTCGTTAATCTGACGGATAACCTGGTCGGTGTAGCGCAGGGAAACCCCGGGGGGTGCTTGCACCAAAACGAAGGCATAACCTTGGTCTTCTTCGGGGATAAAACCCTGGGGAGTGGTGCTATAACTCCAAGCTGTGAGAAAGAGGGCGGCGATAAAGAAGGGTAACACTAAAAAACGGATGCGGATCAGAAATTCGATCGAGCGTCGATAGCCTTCTTTAACTGCGTTGAAACCCCGATTAAAGCCCTCGAAAAACAGTCCCAAGGGGCCGCGGGTGCGTTGGGGCGCTTTCATGATAATCGCCGACATGGTGGGGGAAAAACTGAGGGCGTTAAAGGTGGAGATGATAATTGAAGCGGAGATGATGACGGCAAATTGTCGATAAACGATCCCCACCGTACCGGGGAAGAAGGTGACGGGAATAAAAACTGCCAGCAGTACAAGAGAACTAGCAATCACCGCCGAGGTTAACTCGCCCATGGCATCGAGGGCAGCTTGAAATGGCCGCATTCCCTGCCGTAATTTTTCCGATACCGCTTCTACGATCACGATGCCGTCGTCCACCACTAAACCGGTGGCCAGAATGACGGCAAACAAGGAGAGGTTATTGAGAGAATAGCCTAAAGCCAGGGCGACGGCCATGGTTCCGATCAAAGATACGGGAATAGCGATCGCCGGAATGATCGTGGTGCGCCAATCCTGAAGGAAGATAAAAATGACGAGAATAACCAGTAAAATCGCCTCAACCAGAGTGCTAAAGGCTTCTTCCAGGGAAGCGGCGACAAAAGCCGTATTATCGAGGGTAATGGCGATATTTAACCCCGGGGGGAAACTTGGTTCTAGTTCCGCCATTTTTTCTTTTACCAGTTTGGCAGTATTCCAAGCGTTGGAACCGGGTAACTGATAGACGATATAGACAACGGCGGGGGATTTGTCGAAATAGGCGGCGGTACTGTAGCTTTCGGCTCCGATTTCTGCGCGTCCTACGTCTTTAATTCGGATTAAATCGCCATTTTCCCCGACTTTGACGACAATATTTTCCGCTTCCTCCCCGGTGGCAACCCTACCAACGGCGCGAATGGCGATCTGGAATTGCTGCTCTTCGGGACTGGGATCACCGCCAATTGTCCCCGCACCCACCTGAATATTCTGTTCTCGGATCGCCTGTACTACTTGTTCCGCCGATACACCCCTAGCGGCTAAAGCATCGGGATTAAGCCAAAAACGTAGGGCGTATTCCCTCTCCCCGATGATTGTTGTACTACCAACCCCCTCGATCCGGCGAATCTCGGCATCGATGACCCGATCGACAAAGTTACTTAAAAAGACCGTATCGTAGGGATAATTGCCCTTTTCGTCCGGTTTGGCGGAAATCCCGTAGGCAAGGGTAACGCTGGGGGATTGGGTATTGGTTGTCACCCCCTGCCGGTTCACTTCTTCAGGTAAACTAGCGGCCGCAGTACTGACACGGTTTTGTACCAAGACTTGGGCAATGTTACGATCCATTTCCACCGGGAAAAAGACATTCACCGTACTTTGTCCGGTGTTGGTACTCTGGGACTGCATATAAACAATCTGTTCTGTCCCGTTAATCTGGCGATCGAGTACCGTGGTAACGTTATCCTGTACGGTTTTGGCATCGGTTCCCAAATAGTTGGCATTTACCGCTACCTGAATAAATGCCAACTGGGGCAGTTTTTCTAGGGGTAAAAAGGGAACAGCGATCGCACCGATCAAAACGATTAAAATCGAGCAAACTGTGGTCAGAACGGGTCTTTTAATGAAGGTATCGGCAATACTAAGGATCATAGGGCGTTACTGGTTCATTTTTTCTAGGATAGTTGCGGCGGTGGGAGATTTACGAGTCAGATAATTAAATATTAATAGTTTAAAGATGGTATCTAGGATAACGGGAACCGTGGCCACAAACAAGCTAATAAATGTAATATTCTCGCGCCAACCAAAGTGCCGGAACAAAGTTTCTAGGATTACCGTCCAACCCTCCGCCGAGTGAAACCCAACAAATATATCGGTAAAGAGAATAAAGATAAAGGCTTTGGTTATATCATTTAAGCTGAGAAAATAACGACTAACATAAGCTCGCGTAATTGCCAATTGTTGACGACCAAAAATTAAGATCGCAATAAAGGCTATTAATCCAGTGATATCGGAGAGTAAGTTTTTCCAACCATCTTGACTTTCATAACCCGCTTCTCTGAATAATTCCTCGACCTGTTCCCGAAAATTTTCTTCTGATTCATGCCCTGCTTTTACTACTCCTAAAACCTGCTTGATTTCTTCAATTTCTTGAAGTCTAGCAAATTCCCTGAGATATTTTTCGCCAATTTCCTGAGAAATATAAACTTCTGATATTTTCGCTCTATCCACACCAAAATAGTTTAAAACAGGGCTAAAAATAAAGTTCCTACTAATAACCTGCACCAAGAGAGGAACTAAAATAATAATCAGGATAAAACGAATAGCAATACGTTGCTGTTGTCGCAGGGTACGGAGTTGTTTAATAACGGTTTGTTCGTATTCTGGGGTTAATTCTTGCTGGAAGTTAAAAAATTTATTACTGGTTGCAGGAGAAATTATCTGGTTATCTTTATCCCTGGGGTTATCACCAGTGAGATTGGTATTAGGCAGATTTGGGGTTTGATTATTCGGTAATGGGGGCAGCAATTCCCCTAAATCTAGGCGATATTTACCGATAATATCCTCGATCGCCTTTAAAGTCTCTAAGATGTTATTATTTTCTGGGTTAGTTTGCGGATTGATAAAATTACCCAGACGCACTTGAGTTAAATCGAAACGTATCTGTAATAATTCTCGCTCTAGGGTACTTTGAAAGTAATCATAAACACTTTTTCCTCCCAGGGCAGCCGGGGAAATTTTTTGTCCCCCAAAATGTTTATCTTCGATCGCTTTAATTTTCAGTGCTCTCTGATAAGCTGATTCTAAGGCCACTAAAGAGCGTTTTTCTACCCATTTATTAATTCGATTCCAAGGCACGGCTATAATCCTCGCTTTTCTTTCATCACAATCACCACGGTAAGCTATCAGCCTTGGCTAGCTCTCAACTTTAGAGAAATATCCATAATATTACATTTTGGGCCGATTGGCTGCACCCCCACCATTGGTGAAATACAGTGTTTCTCATCAAGATAAAGTGTAACCTAATTTGTTATCGACGACCAATGACTGACTCCCTAAAACAAAAACTTTCTAGCTCTCCCTTAAGATAACTGCTCTAATTAAACTTAGCAATAAATTTTAGAGATTGAATGTTCCTCGACAAATAAACTATAGTTACTTTGAAAGATTTCAGGAGTAAATTTATTAGCCTGTTGCCGACAATTTTCTGGAGCAATTTTATCACCGTGATCAACAAAATATTTAACCGCTTCTACCAAAGATTGGGGATTTTGTTCCCCAAAAAGTAATCCTGTTCCCTGGAGAGAATTTTCCCGCAGATCCCGCACGGTTTCTAAAGCACCTCCAGCGGCAAATGCAATCACGGGAGTGCCACAAGCTTGCGCTTCCACTAAAGCAATACCAAAATCCTCACAAGCAGCATAAATAAACGCTTTTGCTTTCGACATATATTCTGCTACCATTTGATCGGACACTGCCCCTAAAATCTGAATATTATCCCTTGCTAACTGACGAATTAAAGCCATCTGTGGACCATCTCCAATAACTATTAAAGGTAATCCCAATCGATTAAATGCTTCCACAATTAAAGGGACTTTTTTATAACTAACCAAACGAGAAACTACTAAATAAAAATCTTCTTTTTTCTCTTGGTAGGGAAAACGCTCGATTTGTACGGGAGGATAAATAACTTTTGCCTCCCGTCGATAACAGCGCCAAATTCGTCTAGCGGTGTGGTGGGAATTAGCCAGAAAATAGTCCACACGATTAGCAGAAATCACATCCCACTGACGCAACCCATGCAAAAGATAACGGGTGAAAATACCGGGTAATCCCTGTCCTAACTTACTATTAGCCAGATAGTCAAAAGTTAAATCCCAAGCATAACGCATCGGAGTGTGACAATAACAAATGTGAACCTGATCCGGTCGTATTAAAACCCCTTTAGCCACACAATGGGAGGAGGATAAAATTACATCATAATCCTCTAAATTTAACTGCTCGATCGCTAGGGGAAGAAAAGGTAAGTATTTTTGGACGCCATTGCTCGCTTTCGGGAAATTTTGCAGAAAAGTTGTCCCGATCGAGCGACCATAGAGATAACTATCGGGATTAGTGGACTCAAAATCGATCAAAGCGTATAAATCCGCCTCTAGACATTGTAAAATCTCCTTAACCACTAATTCCGATCCCCCCGTCGCCTTTGGGGTTAACCACTCGTGAACCAGAGCGTACTTCATAGGATAATCAATAATCTCAGCCTTGACATACTCCCACCGTCAAGCTAGGCTGTGACGGGGGATTCTTTCCACATTGCTGTTAGAAATTCCTTGTTCAACGAGACAGCTTAGATTCTCAATGTCTCCACTGAAAACCCAGAGGTCGGACTCTCCCAAGGCGTTTGGGTCGGTTTCTGTTTGCCCAACAGTACCGTTGAGATAATTTCCCAAATATTTCAACCCTTTTTTAAGAATATTTATTGCTGCATTATGATCCCTATCTAAGACTGTTTGACAGTTAGGACATTGATGAGTTCTAGTGCTTAAGGTTTTTTGAACTATCGTCCCACAAACTGAACAATCTTGGCTAGTAAAATGCGGTGGTACAGCAACACAAACAATCCGATAAATCTTGGCAAAATAATTCAACCATTCGGTGAATTGATACCAAGAAGCATCACTGATTGACTTGGCCAGCTTACGGTTTTTGACTAAGTTTCTTACCTTTAAAGCCTCGTAGACTACCAGATCATTAGACTGGACTAACGCCAAAGCGTCTTTAATTGCTTTGTCTTTACGTTGTCTTGACACTTTAAGATGAAGCCTAGCTACTTTTATCCGTTGCTTGTGATAGTTTTTAGACTGTTTCTTTCCTTGACGAAACTTTTTGGATAATCGTCGTTGTGCTTTTCTAAGTCGTTTTTCTGACTTGCTTAAATAACGTGGATTCTCTACGGTATTGCCTTGAGCATCGGTATAAAATTCCTTTAACCCTAAGTCAATTCCTGTTATTTTTCCCGTTGGTTTATGGTATTCTTGCCTTTCTACGTCAATCAAAAACTGGCAATAATAGCCATCGGCACGTCTAACAACTCTTACCCGTTTAATCTGTTGCTCTGAATAATAAACTAAGGTCTTTTGACTACACCATAAATCAAATTCTCCTGCTTTAAAGCCATCAGTAAATCTGATTTTACGTCGATCATCAGATAGTTTGTAGCCCGTTAGTTTATACTCAACCGAACGGCTATGCTTTTTGAACCGAGGAAACCCCTTTTTCCCTGGTATTTTGGCATGACAATTCTGGTAAAACCGATTAATTGATTGCCAGGCTCTATCAGCAGCTGATTGACGAGCTTGAGAGTTTAATTTATTAACCCATGGTGTCTCTTTATTGTTAGCTAGTACCGCGCAAAGCTTTTGGAGGTCATTGCGGGTTGTTCCTTTATTTTCTCTCCAATGACGAACACAAGAGTTACGCACAAACTGAGAAGTTCTGATAGCTTCATCAAGTCGGTGATATTGCTCTGGTGTTCCGTTTTTTAGCTTTGCTTCTACGACTAGCATCTAACAATCCTCGACCCTTGGCTAAGTTAAGTATAGCACAGTTTACCCACAGATGGTGGAATTAAATTGTTCTATGGGGTCAACGTCGAGCGAAGTGGCCTCCGAAGCTCCGCGGAAGAGTCGAGACGTTGATATTCTGGTCGGATTTCATCCCCCGCAAAGGTGAGTATCTTGTCGAAAAATGTAGCGGGGGCATTCATCCGACATTTTAGGTAATTATAGCAGTAAGGGATCAGCAGTTTAATAGTTCACTTTCCGGCTTTCTCTTCCCCAAAATTACCGATGCCTATCCGATCACGGTAAAAAACACCAGAAAGAAATTATTAAATTTTTCCAGAAAAATTGCAAAGTTTAGTAAAAATTACTAGCCAGATCAGATGATCGAATTCATAATGGGGATCAAGGAAAAAATAGGCTTAAACGGATTGGGATCAAGAAAAACTAGCTTGATATACAGAAGATAACTAATTAATGAGGTTTGCTATGATCACCCTGCAACAAGTACGCTGTCCTAATTGTGGAAATTTTGCCGAAAGACAGCATATTTTAGAACACCATCTCGTTAGCACCGCCTGTTCTCACTGTGATTATCTGTTAATTAGTTGCAGTCTCACGGGAAATGTACTAGAGTGCTATGCGCCCGGTATTGGTTTAAGAAGTTAACGCCGCTCCCTAGCCAGATCGAAAATGTCTTGTCAAAATTAAAGTGGAGAAGACAAAATCAAGGAGCTAAATAGCCATGGGGGGTAATTTCTTCAAGGGAGCGATCGCCTTGGGGGTAATAGCGGGGATGATGGGATTTACCAATCCATCCCAAGAACTTTACACCGAATACGCCGCGGAAAGACTCCTCGCTCATGCCGACAAAATCGCTTGCGAGAAAATTAGTCTCTGTGACTCGATCGATTCTTTGCCAGTGGCAGCCAGAAATATCATCAAAAATCAAATCTTAAAACCAGCGATCGAAACCTCTAGTCAACGGCAAAATTTAGGTGTGTTCAGTATTTACACCACAGAAGTACCGGGGGTAGCTAAAATTAGAACTCTTGGCGCTTTTGGGCATTTCTTGACTTTCTCGGAGACTTAGGCTTTGATTAGTGCCGGTTTAACCGCTACCGGCTTAATAATGAGTTAAGATAATCATGTTAACCCGCGATTTGAGCGATAGAGTCGTCAAGAATACAGATTAATGCTGCCTAACCGTGTTTAATTTTCTGCCCAGTCTCCGAGAAGCGATCGCCCGTTGGTGGTCTGAATTCACTCTCCAAACTAAATTGATGGCTGCGGCTACTTTAGCCGTTTCTTTGTTGATGAGTGCTTTAACCTTTTGGGCGGTTAACACAATCCAGCAGGATGTCCGTCTCAATGATACCCGTTTTGGCCGGGATTTAGGGCTGTTATTAGCCGCTAATGTCTCCCCCCTCATTGCTGAGGACAATTTAACTGATTTAGCCCGTTTTTCAGCCCGTTTTTATAGTAGTACCTCCAGTGTGCGTTATTTGATCTACGCTAACGAGGAGGGTGAAATATTTTTCGGTATTCCCTATTCTACCGCCGAAGTTAAGAACTCCCTGACGATCGAGCGTCGCATTCAATTACCGGAAAATTATGGCGAAAATGGGGAAACTCCCCTCATCCGTCAGCATAAAACCCCCGACGGTGAAGTAACCGATGTCTTTGTTCCCTTAAATCACGAAGGCAAATATTTGGGAGTATTAGCGATCGGAATCAATCCTAACGCTATTGTGGTGGCTTCTTCTAATCTAACCCGTGATGTTACTATTGCCGTTTTTGTCTCGATTTGGGCCATGGTGATTCTCGGGGCAGTTTTTAATGCTTTAACTATCACCAAACCAATCAAGGAGTTATTAGTCGGGGTCAAAAATATTGCAGCGGGAAATTTTAAGCAGCGCGTTGATTTACCCCTGGGAGGAGAGTTAGGGGAATTAATTCTCAGTTTTAATGAAATGGCGGAAAAGTTAGAACGATACGAAGAACAAAATATCGAAGAAATGACCGCCGAAAAAGCCAAACTAGATACGTTAATGTCTACTATTGCTGATGGGGCAATTCTCTTAGATACTAACTTTCAATTATTATTAATTAATCCCGCAGCTCGGGAAATATTTGGCTGGGAAGATCGAGAAATTATCGGTCAAAATGTTCTAGAGCTTTTTCCTTCGGAGTTAACGGTTAGACTAACTAAACCTCTCTATCAAATTTCGGCAGGAGAAACCCTCCAGCCAGAAGAATCGGCTAATCAAAATCAGAAAAATGCTGTTATTGATCAGGAAAATAATAACTATTCCCCAGCAGAATTTAGATTATCTTTAACTAACACGAAAACCCGGACAATTCGCCTTTTGTTAACCCAGGTATTCGATCAGTATCGGGAGAATGTCCGGGGAATTGCCATGACGCTACAGGATATCACCAGAGAAACAGAATTAAATGAGGCAAAAAGTCAATTTATCAGCAATGTTTCCCATGAGTTAAGAACCCCTTTATTTAACATCAAATCTTTTATTGAAACCCTGACAGAATTTGGTGAGGATCTCAGCGATACAGAAAAAAGAGAGTTTTTAGAAACCGCTAATCATGAAACCGATCGCTTAACTCGTTTGGTTAATGATGTTCTCGATCTTTCTCGGTTAGAATCCTCCCGTAACTATAACTTAGATGCGATCGATATCGGACAATTAATCGAACAAACCCTAAGGACCTATCAACTCAATGCTAGGGATAAAGGACTAGAATTAAGCTCGGAAATTGAAGCCAATTTACTACCAATTTTAGGTCATTATGATCTACTTTTACAGGTATTAACTAATCTAGTCGGTAACTCCCTAAAATTTACTCCTGCTGGCGGTAAAGTGGTGATTCGTGCCTATAAAATAACCAGAGATAATCCCCAAGAAACTCCCAAAATTCGCGTGGAAGTATCCGATACTGGTATTGGCATCGATGCCGAGGAGCAAAGTGCCATATTCGATCGCTTCTATCGGGTAGAAAATCGCGTTCATACCCTAGAAGGGACGGGATTAGGATTATCGATCGTCAAAAATATTATTGAAAAGCACTATAGTCAAATTAATTTGATTAGTGAAGTGGGAATTGGCACAACTTTCTGGTTCGATCTAGACTTATATCAAGGCTTGATCGCCAGCAAGAAAATTAACGACGTGAGTTTATAAAAGCCAAAGCAATACTGCCCAAAATCAGGGTTAATAATAGCAATAATCCCTTATTTCTGAGACACCAATTTTTAAAAACCCTAGAGAGAGGGAGGGGAGGAATTTTTTCTGCTATCATTTGGCTATTTTTGTATAAAGTGCAGCTACTAGCGTAGGGACGTTGGGGAAAATTACAGCTATCATCGCCATGATAAAGACAAGTTTGACATAAAAACTCGCCGGTGACAGCTTGATGCAGGGTCATGCCGGGATGACCATAGGCCTTGAAAATATTAGCACAGTAGGGACATTGCAAGGCTTGACTATCGACCTTGTGCTGACAACGAGGACAGGTAATCATCGGAAATTTTGGGTCTGAAACCCCGCCGTTCTAGGTTGGCTTTACGTTAGAATTAAAAGGCCAGTCTCGAAAACCAAGTGGACGGCGCAGCACCTTGAAAACTCGGCTTAGGGGGTTCCGACCAGAAAAGCTTGGC
>NZ_JADBUE010000390.1:0-31594 GCF_020245805.1 Microcystis sp. M179S2
AAATTCTTAAGAATTAATTGAGAAAGATTTTTATTTAACAACGATGTTACAATGGTTACAGCGATTTGATAGAATTTCATAGTGGGTTATTATGTGCTTTTTTGGGCAGCAATGGCTCAAACCCTTGCCACACCTACAAGGTGATCCTAATTAAGACAGGTAAATCAGTCAATTTCACCCCTAACGATGATCTTTTTTTTGTGTAGTTTTATTGCAAAAAAAAAGTTTTTTTGACAAAAAACACAAAGTATGATAGGAAACCAACGTATTTCTGGCTGCCAGTAGTTATTGTAGAGTGGGAAGTGGGGAAGTGGGGAAGTGGGGAAGGGGAGCATCTCACCTTTGTAACCCCTAAATCAGGTTTTATGTCAAACTATTTTGAAAGCCTTACTAGAAACCAGTTTGAGGGACAAGTATAATTACTCACTTGTATAAAAATGAGATGCTCCCTGGGGAATGGGGAAGTGGGGAAGTGGGGAGTATTTTCAGTGATCAGTAAACAGTGAACTGAAAACTCACATCTGATAACTGATAACTGATTCAAGGCTGACTCCTAACCCGACAAAAAACTTTTTGCCGCAAACCCTAAGTTAAATAAGCGATAGTTACCCCCGAACCCCCCTCATTTTGGGGTGCTAATTGAAAGCGTTTTACCTGGGGATGACGGGATAGGAAATCGTGAACACCTTGACGCAATTTCCCCGTACCTTTACCGTGAATAATCCATAATATACCCGATGGGGTGGCGCGGGTGATCGCCTGTTCGATATCCGTTTCTGACTCTGCCACCCTGGAACCGCGAATATCGACGGTATTATTAGCAGTACGAATTAAAGGAGTCTCCTGGGGTTTTGTGGGAGTTTGTGGCAAATTTTTGGCAGGTTTTGGCGCAGTTTCCACTTTTTGACCATCCAAAGACTCAATCTGGTCTAAGGGTAGGGTCATCTTCATCATCCCGAAACGCAGGGAAATCTCCTCTGATTCCGGTGAAATTGCTAAAACTTCGGCAGTTTGTCCCAAATTGGGCAAGCGCACCCTTTCCCCCACTTGCGGACGATAATTAACCTTAGTTTTTTCCGTTTTTGGTAATAACCTTTCTGCGATCGCAGTTAACTCCTCTGTGGCTTTTTGGGCATCTTTACCGGTTTTTGTTCCCGCTTGCAATCGGCGAATAACGTCATTAATCTCTGCTTTTGCCGATAATAAAGCCTTTTGTATCTCCTGCTCCTGATAACGCTTTAATTCTCGCTCTCTCTCCTGTAGAGAATTGGCCCGCGTGGAAACTTCTGTATAAAATTTCTCCGTTTGTTGGAGTAATTGACTAGCTTCCTTAGCTTTTGACTCCTGTTCCCGTCTTTGCGCTTCCAAACCAGCAATTACTTGATTTATCTCCTCCGATAACCCCCCCAGATGATTTCTCGCTTCGGCCACAATTTCGGGACTTAATCCCAAACGCTGGGCAATAGTTAAAGCATTAGAACGCCCCGGAATGCCCCATAATAGTCGATAAGTGGGGGAAAGAGTGCGATCATCAAACTCTACCGAGGCATTTTCAAAGCGAGAATCTCGATACTTTAACGCTTTTAATTCCCCGTAGTGAGTGGTAGCCACCGTCAATAAACTATGATCAGCGAGGTATTGTAAAATAGCGATCGCTAAAGGACTTCCCTCAGCCGGATCCGTACCTGCTCCCACCTCATCGAGTAAAACCAAGGAACGAGAATTTAAAGCCGCTAAAATGCGGACAATCCGGCGAATGTGACCCGAAAAAGTCGATAAACTCTGTTGCAAAGACTGTTCATCCCCGATATCGGCTAAAACGTGATCGAACCAGGGTATCTCTACCGGTTCCCGCGCTGGAATAAACAGGCCCGCTTTCGCCATTAAAGCCGCTAATCCGAGGGTTTTTAAAGTAACGGTTTTTCCGCCGGTATTTGGTCCGGTGATGGCAACAACGCGAATTTCTGGGCTAATCTGCACATTTATTGGTACGACCTCCCCCCCCTGTTCGTGGTGTTTTTGCCACCAGAGCAAAGGATGACGCAAATTCCGCAAAGTAATCGTTTCTGAACCATCGATAAAGTGGGGGGGATTACCCTCTAACCATAAACTGTAACGGGCCCTAGCGGTGGCCAGATCGAGCCTAGTAGCGATCGCTAGTAAATATTCTAAGTCGTCAAAGGCTTCGGCGATTGTATTACTTAACTGCCGCAGGATTTTTTCTTCTTCGATTTGTTCCTGACGACGATATTGCCGCAGTTGATTGCCTTGGTCAACGATAGAGTGAGGTTCAATGTAAAAAGTCGCTCCTGTGCTGGAAGTATCGTGAATTATCCCCGGTATTTGCTCTTTTTGTGCTGCTTTGACGGGAATCACCCAGCGGTCGCTTCTTTGGGTAATGACCGCTTCTTGGATAGCACCGCCCTGTTTTTGCATGATATCCTGCAATTTGCGGTAAATTCGCTCTTTAATCACCTTCATTTGTCCCCGAATTTCCCGTAATTGGGGACTAGCGCGATCGGATATCCGGCCATCTTCATCGATACAACGGTGTATTTCCTGTTCTATCTCTGGATAGGTGCGAATTTCGGCTACTAACTCTTTTAAAACTGGTATATCTTCCTGTTCGTCAATTAAACGCCGTAAACGTCGCACTCCGGCCAAAGTCGTGGCAATATTTAAAAGTTCCTGTCCCGATAATAACCCCCCCAGATGCGCCCTTTCTAGGGCATCACCGATGTCGGTAATCCCATCAAAGGAAAGACGACTATCTAATTTTTGTTCTAAGCTATAAACTTCTTTGGTTTGGCAGAGTAGGTTTAAACTTTCCTCTTTGCTTTCTGGTAACGGCAATTGACGAATCGCGATCGCACCGAGTTTAGTCGCTGCAAAAGTAGCTAGGTGTTGACATAGCCGCGGCCATTCCAATAATTCTAGGGTTTCGTCTTGAATCAATTTTGTAGTTTTTTATAATACGCTTTGTATTTCTAGTCTAACCAGATTTGGTCTGATTTTTACAGGAGTGGGGTGTGGGGTGTGGGGTGTGGGGTGTGGGGTGTGGGGAGATGGGGGGATTTCAACTAATACCCCAAAACCCTAACCCCCTAAAACCCTAACACCCAACCCCTAATCTGTATCTAAATTCCTTTCTGGAGAGAGAATTGCACCTGTTTAAATTCTTGTTTTAAACGTTGTTTGAGTTTGTCGGGGATGGGACGGGAACCGTAGGCGGTATAATAACCAGCTAGAGAGTTTAAGGCTGTTTGCATAGTAGTGAAAGAACGCAAACCCCCGGATTTTTTATCTCGTCGGTAGAGGGAGATGTAATCGTTGATTTGTTCCTTTGCTTGCGACTCAACTGCCGCTTTATTCGGGTCATCTTTGACTAAATCAAGGGCTGTGGTTAAAGTTTCAATCACCGTCAGGGTATCCTGTCCATAATTGCCGGTTAACCGCGAACTACTAGAACAACCCATCAATCCGATGACCAGGACGAGAACCAAAGCTAATAAGCGAGAAATGTAAGGTTTTAGAGACATATTTTCAACACCATAAGTTAATCCCAAGTCACCTTATCCTATCAGGAAACCGTGACCAGTTCCCCAGGAGAGTTAACTGGCTGCAAAAATCAGGGGTCAACTGGGGGTAAATAGCCAAAATATAGGCTTTTTGGGCGGTAAAAGCCCTATTTTTGCCTAAAATTTCGATTAGTCAGGGGTCAACTGGGGGTAAATAGCCAAAATATAGGCTTTTTGGGCGGTAAAAGCCCTATTTTTGCCTAAAATTTCGATGCCATCAACCCGGAGTGAGTTGATTCTGGACTAATTCCAGCTGCGATAAAAATTCTTCGTTGCTTTCGTCCGGTTTCGAAAGAAAGAAAGTTACATTTTGTCATCTTTAGACCGCTCAAGCTGGAACTAGGGTGAAATGGGCA
Organism: Microcystis sp. M179S2; assembly: GCF_020245805.1. Lineage (NCBI taxonomy): Bacteria > Bacillati > Cyanobacteriota > Cyanophyceae > Chroococcales > Microcystaceae > Microcystis > Microcystis sp. M179S2. Next base: position 3,935 of record NZ_JADBUE010000390.1, read on the forward strand.
GTTTGACGGTAAAGCTTGTTCCCTTATCCACTTGGCTATCTAGGGCGATTTCGCCGCGGTGGAGTTCGACGCATTTTTTAACCACTGCTAACCCCAATCCCGTGCCGATAATATTTTCCACATTCTGACCCCGATAAAAGGGTTCATATATCTTACCTCTATCTTCCTCGGCAATGCCGATCCCGTGATCCCGGACTTGAAAAACAATGCGATCGCTATCTTTCCACAAAATCAAACTAATCCCTGCTCCTGTGGGGGAATATTTAATCGCATTTAAGAGTAAATTACTTAAAATCGAGTAGAGCAGTTTCTCATCTAGATAAGGACGGATCATCAATCCCTGACTGACAAATTTAATCGGGGTATTATTTTTATTGATAAATTGAAAATCTTCGACTAAATTTAAACAAAAAGCTTCAATATCGAGCGGCTCTAACTGACAACTGAGATTCCCAGATTCTGCCCTTGTTAAAATCAAAATATCTGTTAAGAATTGATTCATTAGCTTGACAGAAGACTGGATTCTATATAGGTTTTTTCTGCTCGACTTATCTGCATCTTTTAAACCATTTTCTAATAACTGCGAGGCGGAAAGAATCACGGTTAAAGGAGTTCGGAACTCATGGGATATCATAGAAAAAAGCTGAATTTTTAGATCGGAAAGTTCTTTTTCCTGTAGTAATAACCGGTGAATTTCATCACTTTTTTGTCGCCGTTTCTCTTGCCAAAAAACTAAAAGATAAACTCCGCAAATAATCCCAAAACTGATAAAAGTTCCCAGTAAGCCCAAAAGAGAATTTTCGCTGATACTATCCCTAGAACTAGCGATGCTACTTCTTAAATTCCTTTTCTGACTAGCTTGTAAATAGGTAAGAAGATTTTGAAACTTATCCCGGACTTCGACACTTTTAACCGTGATTGCATCTTGAGAAATATCATCGGATCGATCGGATTTATAGGTGGCGATCGATTGATTAAATAGAGCAATTCGCCGATACATTAAATCCCCGATCTGAGTCACCATTTCCCGCTCGAAATCTGTGCCGTTTTCTAATTGTTTAGCCAGGAGTTGCCAGTTAGATTGCATCAAAGCGATCGCCCGATGATGACGGCTTAATTCCCTAGGGCTGCCAGTTGTGATATAACCCCGTCTTCCCGATTCGGCCACCGCCATGTTAGCGTAAAGATTACTGAGATTATCGATGATCTCGTAGGTAACTTCCACCTCGGCAGCGCGCTGACGCAGGGCGAGGGTATTGCGATAGGAAACTAGGCTAATAGTTCCCATCAATAAGACAGTTAGCCCGAAACCTCCCGCGATCCATTTTCCTTGTTTGAGCCAATTCATCAGGAGTTAACCGACGCTATTTCCAGCTTACTCTATCTAAATGGAGCAAGAGGACTCCCGTTAAATTTCTCCTTAATTAAAAATATACCAGAAATTAACGGGAGATGAATTGCCCCCAGAATCTAAACTAACGCGACAGCGTTTCCTAATAAGGAAAGGCTTGATTCTTAAGGTATGTATGAGCTTGACATATTTAAGCGGAAGTGTTATACTGAAAAGATAGCACAGATGGGGTCAGGCTGATGTTAAATGTTTTAAAAGTGAGAATATACCCAAACAAAAAACAGGAACTAGCCTTAGCTAAAAACTTTGGTTGCGTCCGTTTTGTTGGGAATTACTACTTAAATAAAACTAACAATCAGTACCTAGAGACTGGTAAAGGAATGACCTACTGTGACATGGCAAAAGACCTTACCAAACTCAAGAAACAGCTGGATTTTGAATGGTTAGCTGAGGCTACTGCCGCTACCTTGCAGCAATCATTGAAAAACTTAGAATCTGCTTTTAAGAACTTCTTCTCAAAAAGAACAAAATTCCCTAAATTTAAAAGTAAGCACAAAAAACAATCAATCCGTTATCCTGAAAGTTGTTCAATTAGAAATAAGGGAATTAAGCTACCTAAATTAGGGGTTGTAAAAGCTAAGATTTCTCAAGTAATAAATGGTAAGATTAAATCCGTAACTGTTTCTAAAACCAGTACAGATAAATATTTGGCTGCCATCTTGTTTGAGATGGATGACTCAACAACCATTGAAAAACTAAAAATATCAGGGATAGACCTAGGTTTATCTTCTTTAGTTACGGTTTTTGATGGTGAAACAACCTACAAGATTGACCCAATCAAACCTACCAGAAAATATGCTAAACGTTTAAAGCGGAGACAACAAGCATTGTCTCGTAAAGCCAAGGGGTCTAATAATCGCCAAAAAGCCATTAAGGAGGTAGCCAAGGTTCACGAAAAGATAGCAAATACTAGACAGGATTTTCTTCATAAACTCTCCAGAAAGTTATGCGATGAAAACCAAATCGTTGTAGCCGAGAATCTGAATATTAAAGGGTTAGCAAGGACTAAATTAGCCAAATCAATACATGACGCTGGTTTTGGTATGTTGCTTAATTTCTTGGACTACAAGCTAAAAAGAGAGGGAGGAAAACTTGTAGAAGTTGACAGGTTTTATCCGAGTACAAAACTCTGTTCTTGCTGTGGATTTAAAAATGATTTATTGACTCTCAGTATTCGTGAATGGATTTGTCCAGAATGTAAGACGCAGCACGATAGAGATGAAAACGCCGCCAAGAATGTAAGGGAAGAAGGTATGAGAATACTGTCAACAAATACCGATGGACAGTCGGAATTTCAAGCTTGGGGAGAAACTGTAAGACTCGTTGGTACTTGTACCGAAAAGCGGGTTTGGGGTGAATCAAGAATCCCCCGTCACAGCGTCAGCTTAACGGCGGGAGTGTCAAGTCTAGACCATGCGAATTTTAGTAGTAGAAGATGATATGCAACTAGCCGAGATTTTGCGAGAGGCATTGAGCGAGCGACAATACGTTGTCGATGTGGCTAGAGACGGAGAAGAAGGCTGGAATTGGCTAGAATTAGGCAAATATGACCTTTTAGTTCTCGATGTCACCCTGCCAAAATTAAGCGGAACTTTGCTCTGTCAACGTCTGCGACGAGCGGAATCCCATCATCCCGTCTCTGCTAATGCCACCGTTCCCGTCCTATTATTAACCGCAAGGGATACGGTAATCGATAAAATCGACGGATTAGACGCAGGGGCCGATGATTATGTCACTAAACCCTTCGATTTGGGCGAATTAATGGCGCGGATTCGGGCCTTGATCCGACGTGGCAGCAGCACCAGCAGTGTTTTATTATCTTGGGGGGGGTTGCAGTTAAATCCCAGTACCCACGAGGCCAGTTATAACGGTCAACTTCTTTCCCTCACCCCCAAGGAATTCGCTCTCTTAGAATTACTTGTTACCCATGGGCGCCGGGTCTTAAGTCGATCAGGTATTATTGAGCGAGTTTGGTCTTTGGACGATTCTCCGGCCGAGGAAACCGTTACTTCCCATATTCGCGGTCTTCGTCACAAGCTAAAATCCCTCGGTGCGCCGGAAGACTTTATTGAAACCGTTCACGGTCTTGGTTATCGTTTAAAGTAATATCTGCCTTGGGACAGTGGACAAAATCATTTCTGCACGAAATCTGCACGAAGTTTGCAGAGGGTTTCCATAATCACCCGTTAAATTAGAAAGTTAGACAGGTGCAGGGCTTCTAGACAATCAGAGCGGTCAAACCTGTGACTCTCCTCTCCTAAACGGGGCTGCTTGACATGATTTACACGCGATTTGACTATCACGGTTGGCAGATTGAATTGAGCGCAGAAATGCAGGGTTATTCTTTTCAATGTTGGCGAGTGGATGGCAGCGAAGGAATTAGCGATTGCCTAGTTTATGCCACCTCTGAACAAGCTTTAGCGGCTGCCCGACACCGGGCGGATCTAGAGTCCGCTTGTCTTGCCCTACTGCGATTTCTCAATGATATCGGCGGCCGGAATTATTATCTCACCCGCGATGATCGCGATGCTCTTAGCCAGTCAATTTTAGAATACGCCCGTCTGGGTGGTGTTTCCTAATTTCTTCCCCGGAAGTTTTCCCCTGATTATGAACAGGATCATCATTCAAACGCTTAATCAAGTATCCATTTTCTCAGCGTCTTGACTTTTTTCTGATTCATTTTGATAACTACCCATATTATTTGAGGTAGGGATGGCAAGATTGAAATGAATAACGACTTGAGTTGTTTCTACAGTCACATTAGTTATATTAGCCACACTTTGCTCAGGTAAAAGCTTAGTCATCGGAATTTCAGCAGAAGGATGTTTATAACCTGCTTCTTCTAACCATTGGGTAATATTACGCCAATTATCAATACGTCCGTTATTCTTATCCAGTAAATTCTTAACATAACGATACACCGTAGCACAAAGATCCGTCTCTACCCCGTTAGGGTTTTTATGGAGTTTTTCAGCGATTTCTGAGGGACTACAGCCACACAGTAGGCCGCGCAGATGAGTTTTTTCCACAGGGGTTAGGGGTTTTCCTTTGGCGAAGGTGAGATCAGCGTAGAGGGTTTGTAAGTCCCACTGTTGCGCTGCTTGAGTAAATGGCTCATTGTGCATTGTTGTTACACCCTGATAAACTCCTGATAGCATCTTAGCAAAAAATCTGATATTTGTTAGCATTTACCCTGATATTCTTCTGAAATCATGGAGTAGTATATCGGTATAGGCACTGAATAAAATCAGTAAACAGCCTATATTTCTCAGTGTTCTTAGAGTATATGGAATGGACTGATGTATCTCTACCGCCAGATGAACGATATTCCCGACATGGCCTAATCGATTGGTGGAATCAAGATAAACTTACCCGTGCAAACGTATTAGTTGTTGGGGCGGGTGCTTTAGGGAATGAGGTACTGAAAAATCTGGCTTTAATTGGCGTTGGTCACATCACTGTCATTGATTTTGATACTGTATCAATTACTAATTTGACTCGTTCTGTTTTATTTAGAGAGTCAGACGTAAATCAGCCTAAAGTCGAAGTTGCCCGTCGCATGATACTAGAGATTAATCCCGACATATCAGTGAGAGCAATTCAGGGAGATTTAGAGTTTGATCTTGGTGTCGGGAATGTGCGGGAACATGACATTATTATTGGTTGTTTAGACAGTATCAATGCTCGTTGGGCAATTAATAACATGGCCTATCGTGCGGGGATTCCGTGGATTAATGGGGGAATTGGTGTGGTTAATGGAGAAATCAGTTTCTTCGATCCTAACACCGATGCTGCTTGTTATGAATGTACCATTACAGATCGGATGTGGAAACGCCGAAACCAGCGATATTCTTGTCAAGGTTTAAAACGGGATCTCCCAGAGAAATCAATGCCCACAACTGCGACAATTACTTCCATTATTGCGGCAATGGAAGTTCAACAGGCTTTACTTTATTTACACCAAAAAGAGGGGGTATTAGAAGCAGGAGAAAAGCTTTTTCTGAACTTAAATCCTTGGAATGCCTTTAAGGTCAAAATTCCTCGTCAAGAGTATTGTTTAGCCCATGATTTAACCCTTGAACCGAGTATTAAGTTAACTTATTCACCAAGTTTAACGGTTGAGGAAATTCTTAAACAGTTAGATGTGTCTGGATTTTCTGATTCGGTGCTTTGGCTACGAAATGAAGTCATTGATAGGATGCAATGCTTAAATTGTGGTGATCAAGAACCGATCAACATTCCTCGTTCTCAGTTTGCTGAAAGAGATATTGTATGTCCTAACTGTCAACAAGAAAGACAGATTCAGATATTAGATAAATTCTCTTTAGCAACTACCCAAAACCCTATTAACCTTGAACAATTATGTCTTCCTCATAACGAGATTCTACATTGCGAGACATCCCAAGGTCGAATATCAATTCAATTTTGCCCAACATAGGAGGAACTATGAGCGATTTATCTGTTACCGTTCGTATGGCAGATGGAACCCGTAAAGCTGCTGTAACTTTACCTGCCACTTTGACAGTAGATCAAATTGTTTCTACTACTCAATCCAAATGGAATTTACCTGCTAATGTTGATTATTCAGTGCGTTTAGAGAGTACAACACAAGAATTAAATGGTTCAAGCACTTTAGCTTCAGCAGGGGTTCAAAATGGCGATGTTTTAGAAGTTTATCCTATCTTACAGGCGGGTTAATTATGGGTGTTAGAGAAACAAGGCTAACCAATGATTTACGACAAGTCTCAGAATTAATTGCGAATTCTGGCGGTAGTTTAAAACTGATTTCTAAAACAGGAAATCCCCCCTATGAATATATCATCGAATACCGATGTAAGGGGATAGAACAAGTTAATGGGAATAATCCTGTTTATCGCAATACTCATCAGGTAAAAATCATACTAGGAACTAATTATCCTAGAGAAAAACCCAGTGCACAGTTTTTAACGCCCATTTTTCATCCTAATGTTTTTTCTAACCAAAATGTCTGTCTAGGAAATTATTGGACACCGGGAGAAACCGTAACCGAGTTAATTTTGAGAATTGGCAAAATTATTCAATACTCTAAAGATGTCCTAAATTTAAACAGTCCTGCTAATAGTACAGCAAAAACTTGGGCTAGTAATAATATGTCAAGGTTTCCCGTTGATACCCAAACCTTAAAAGTTAATTTTGGTTGGACTGATATCAGTTAGGCTAATCTTTAAGGTCGAAAAAGAATGGGCAATTTTCTTAGATGATTGCCCTCAATGTCCGTAAAAACTTTTTTGCTTACTCACTATTCCATAGGTAAATTATCATGTCTAACCGAGAAGAAATAAATATCGTCTGGCAAGAAAGCGATGATGTTTATAAACCAATTCCTAAAAATCTCAGGGATTTTATGGGACAAAAAGGTATTAATCGTCAACCTGAAGAAAGCGAAAGCGTATATGGAGTATATATTAATGCCGATGCTCTAAGCAATCTAAAAGCTCATTTAAAATCTAACCGAAGAGTTGAACAAGGGGGAATTCTTTTCGGGAATGCCTATGAAGATACTGAGTTAGGAATCTATGTTGATATTACCGCAGCCGTGGCCGCCCCTGCTACTGTTGGCACAGGCGCACATTTAGATTTTACCCCTAATTCTTGGACAGGAATTATGGACTATGCTAAGGCACAACATCCAGACGATAATATTGTGGGTTGGTATCACTCTCATCCCAATTTAAGTGCTTTTATGTCTGGGACAGATATGAACACGCAACAGGCATTTTTTTATCATCCTTGGTGCTTATCTATTGTTTATGATCCCTGTCGTGAAGACATGAAATTTTTTCTGGGAAGAACGGCTCAACAAATTAAACCTAAAATTTATGGAAATGTTGGGGCTAATTTACCAAGTGAAAAAGATCCAGAAAAAAGAACAGATAAAATATTCTGGCAAGATGGTCTACGAAGAAAGACCAAAAGACCTACTAGACGAAATTCAGATGTCATCAGACCTCTGATATTATCGTTAATAATTGTTATCTTCCTTTTACTACTTGCTAATTTACTAGGTTTAGGTAATATCTCTAGCAGTCAACAACATAACTCTCCGTTTGAATTTTACATAGAAGAAATGTCATCAAAAGATTTTCAAAACCTAAGGGAGTTAAGCGATAGCCACCCAGAGTATCTTAAGTCTTCTGTTTTTAAAGGTGGGGATAAGCTTGGTAGTGGTGGAAGAGTTAAACTGCTTGTCGCTAAACCCTCACAAAAACAGTCAATTCAATCGGTTAATTTAAAATATCAAGAAATTGATTTATCTCGGAAAATGGATATCGTCGATGCTCGATCTATTTTTCATCCTCATTTTGATAATTACTTTCAAGGAAGTAATTTCCAAAATCGAAGTATTCCTATATCAGTCGGCGAGAATGCTGATAAAGGCTTTATTTTCTTTATGTATAGCTACAATTCAAATCCCAATCAAGAAGATTTAGGAAAAAGTGGAGAAAGTGTAGATAGCGTTATTTACATACCAAATCATATTGAATATCTAACTAAAAACACTTCTCATCTACAAAGAATCAGGGAGGGATTAAAATAATCAGGAAGGGATTATTATGAGCAACAATAACAGTAATTCTGGATGTTCTGGTTGGCTTGGTATCATATATCTTCTAGCTTTAATTGCATGGTTTCCGATTGGGTGGATAATCCTTGCTATATTAATCGTAATAGGTGCTATTAGCAATAATAGCTCTAATGGAAGCAGAAGTAGCGGTGGGTCAAAGTCACAATCATCATCAACTTCACCTTCTAGAAATACACCCGTTGTTGCTTTTCCTGATGATCTTCATAATATTCTGATTGATATAAGTCAGGGAGAAATTAGAGATATGATTAGTCAAGAACCCTTTCGGCCTGGAGAAAAAGTTTATCTATGTTCAGTCCACCGATTAGCTTACCATGAAGATAGTTGGCAATATAATAATTGTCAATGCAGTTCTTGTGGTCATGGAAACAGCACTAAAGCTTATACTGTGCCTAGTCCCATTGATTTAAGACAAATTAAATGGGAAGATCGTGGATAATTAATAGGTTATCTCTATGTTTTGGTTAGTTGCCGTTGGATGTATTTTTATTGCTGGAATTATTATTTATTGTTTTAATAAAGCCAACGGTTCGAGACTATTATCCTACCGTAGAAATTCTAGACAATTAACTGATACATCTTCAATTAGATGGCGAGATATTTCCACATCATCATCTAATCGACCTACTCCCACACCTGATCAATCTTCAATAGTATGGCGGGATATTCCTCCCGAATTATCTAATTCTAACCCACAAGAATTTACTTTACCTGAGTTTGAATTAGTTGAAGTATGGGAATCAAACGATTTTTTAGAAGATTCATCTAATGATCATTCTACGAATAACAATACTGCCTTTTTAGATACTGACTATAATCCCACCATTCAAGAATTATTAAAATCAGTCATTGGTTCAAGGGATCTCTTAACTCAAGCAGAATTTCGACCTAGACAACAGGTTTATTTCTGTAGTAACTGTACTCTAGCTCATCGTCAAGATAGTTGGCAAGAAAGTGGAAATAGGTGTAATCAATGTGGAAGTAGTGAACACACTCGATTATATACTTTACCTGATAATAATTAATTTAATTTGACTTAAAAAAGGAAACCAAAAATGAAGCAAATTTACGGAATTGAACCTGATTTATGTATTCACAATCCAGCGTTAATCCTAGATTTCGGTAAAGATATTATTTTACCTCAATATTTCTATGATCAACTTAAACATCTTCAAGCGGGTAATTATTATCAAGCAACCGAATCAGCTAATCAAATTTTTCAATCTTTACAACCCATTGAAGAATTAGACAATATTCTTGCTTTTAAAACACCTCAAAACGGGTTCATTTACTTTCTAAATCAAGAAATTAGTGTAAACAACACTGAATTTACCGAAGATCAATTTGATCTTAGCAACCCCTTACATCGATATTTATTAAGTTTATTGAGTTTTTCCCGATTATTAGAAACTCCCACTACTTTTTTGATCAATTCATCTGCACTAATCTCAAAATGTACTCTGTTAAAATTTGGCTTAGTTAATGTTAGCGATTTTTCCCATTACAGTGAGTCATGGCTAAACGCAGACCTGCTTTTATCAATTGAATCTAAACTTACTGCGGTAACTCCCAGAAGAGAAATTACAGAAATTGAATGGACTGATGATCCGGAGATAATCGGTCAGTTTATTCCTAATATTTCTTGGCAAGATTTGTAAAGTGGCGTTGTCAGATCAGAATATGAAAGATGCAATGCAATCCTTGCTATCAAAGTAATTTGAGTTCCCATCTGATTCGGATCATCTTTCAATTTGACAACGCCCCGTTTTTGATCTTCTCTGCTTGGAGAAATTGCGTTAAAATTAACGATCATAGCGATCAATAAAAAAATTTTATGGTTGTCACTGTTAATAATTCCCTGACACTAAGGGAATTTCTACAATTACCAGAAACTAAACCCCCCAAGGAATTTATTGACGGTCAAATTATTCCTAAACCAATGCCCCAAGGTAAACATAGCACTATTCAAGGTGATTTGGTTCCGGCTATTAACGCTAGTCTAAAACCCCAACGAATTGCCCGTGCCTATCCTGAATTGCGTTGTACTTTTGGCAGTCGTTCTCTAGTTCCTGATGTTTCAGTTTTTCTCTGGGAAAATATTCCCCGCGATGGCGAGGGAAAAGTATTAAATAATTTTGCGATCGCTCCTGACTGGTTAATTGAAATTCTCTCTCCAGATCAAAATCAGACTAAAGTTGTTAAAAATATCCTTTATTGTCTAGATCACGGCACTCAAATGGGTTGGTTAATCGATCCAGAAGAAGAAATTATCTTTGTTTATTTTAGTGATCGAACTATCGCTATTTTTGAATCAGAAAATGCTCTTTTACCCGTCCCCGCTTTTGCTACGAATTTTCAAATCACCCTCGGTCAATTATTTGACTGGTTAAGAGGTTAACGGATTATCAGTTATCAGTTACCAGTTATCAGATATGAGTTTTTAGTTTCCACATTTGGGTTATCATTTCACTGATTACTGTTTGCTGATTACTGATTACTGATCACTGATTACTGATTACTGTTTAGGTGACACTTTGAAACAATTGAGGCCAATCGAGATTGGGTGCGTCTGAGGGGGCAACAATTTCGATAATTTTATTGTTAGCGGCGGGATAAAATAGGGATTCTACGCAAACGGAAGCCACTTTTGTGCGGGGAATATTGCCCTCAGAAAGGGTATCGGCGGATGACATTTTAATGGCATTAAGATTATCATCGTTTTTGAGGCCTCCGGGGCGCACGATCGTGTAGGTTAGTCCACTATTGATTAAATAGGCTTCCGCTTGTTTTTTCCAGAATAAAATTAACCAAAAGAGATTGAGGGGGTGGAAAAAGTTGGATACACAGAGGGAAGTAACGAGAACAAAATGTTCGATTCCTTTCTTTTTTGCGGCATCGATGAGATTTTTAGTTCCCAAGTAGTCCACTAACAAAGGTTCCGTGGGATTAAAACTCGGTCTGGCTCCCGTGGCGCATAGCAAAACGCTACAATCAGCGATTAGTGCCTCTAACTTATCGGCCTGTTGGACATCTCCGACGACGATTTCCACCCCTGCTGGCAAAATTTCCGCCGCTTTCTCGCGGTTTCTCACCAAAGCGCGTACGGGAATCTGACGCTCGACTAATTGGGCAACGATTCGCCGTCCCGTTTCCCCCGTGGCTCCTGCTACAAATGCTTTCATCGCTTCTTGACCTAATAGTTTTTAACAATACGTTACACTAATCTCAATTCTACAAATTTCCCCGATCCTTTGGCAGTTAATCCCCAACTGTTTCTAGCACTATCATTTTCCAGGTTTTAAGTCATGCAGCGTCCCCCCATTAACTCCCTAGCTCGCGAATCTGTAGAAGTCAAAGAAGACAATCAATTTCTCGGTTTTCAAACCCATTTTGCCGGATGTATGGATATGTATAGCAATCAGGACAAGGTTGCCGATTATCTGGGCGCTCACGAAGGTTGGTTTTGTCGTTGTGCCGAACCGATGAAAACTCTGCCCTTCGGTGACAATGGTTATATTATCACCATCGGTAAATATGGAGCTTTTGGCTATGAACTGGAGCCGAAAATCGCTGTGGTTCTCGATCTGCCGGTCAATGGAGTCTATCATACTCGCAGTGTTCCCATTCCCGATCAACCGTTTTTAGGCTATCTAGTGGATTATCAGGCAATTATGAAACTAGAGGAAATGCCGCTATCTTCTCCTAGTCAGGAAATTGAGGCAATTTTTCGGCAACAGGGACGGGATATTCCGGCGGTTATCACCCAAGTCACCTGGGAACTGCGTATGGATGTTATGGTTAAGTTTCCCAAGTTTATTTATAAGATTCCCCGTCCCATTCTCCAAAAAACCGGTGATAAACTGTTGACGCAAATTGTTCGCCAAGTTTCCCCCCGCTTAACCTACAAAGTTCAAGAGGATTTTCACTCTAGCTTCAATTTACCCCTACCCCCTGCCTCCAGTCGTCTTTTCTATCGTCTCGACTCCTGTGAGGGTGGGTTACTTGCCTAGGGTTTGGGGGGTCTGTCAACAGTAAGCAGTAGAGCTTGCTGATGGGAAAGCAAGGAAAAATAAAGATTTGCTAACGGTGCTGGTCAGTCTAAGCTAGAATTATTAAGAAATGTTTACTTGTAAAAATAAACCTAAGACTACTTCAATATTTTATGTCTCTGCCTATCCGTAACGTTGCTATCATTGCTCACGTTGACCACGGGAAAACCACCCTCGTCGATGCACTCCTCAAACAGTCGGGAATCTTTCGAGAAGGGGAAGATGTACCCACCTGCGTCATGGATTCCAATGACCTCGAAAGAGAACGCGGTATCACCATTCTGGCCAAAAACACCGCCGTTCGTTACCAAGACACCCTGATTAACATCGTCGATACTCCCGGTCACGCCGACTTTGGTGGCGAAGTGGAACGGGTTTTAGGTATGGTGGACGGTTGTATCCTGATTGTCGATGCTAACGAGGGGCCGATGCCCCAAACCCGTTTTGTGCTGAAAAAAGCCCTAGAAAAGGGATTAAGACCGATTGTCGTGGTCAATAAAATCGATCGCCCTAACGTCGATCCTAACCTAGCCGTGGACAAAGTTTTCGATCTGTTTGTGGAACTGGGTGCCGATGACGACCAATGTGATTTTACTACTCTGTTCGCTTCCGGGATGCAAGGATTCGCCAAAGAAAGCCTCGAAGACGAAGACAAAGATATGCAGCCCCTCTTTGAAGCGATTTTACACCACGTTCCACCACCGGCCGGGGACGTTAACAAACCCCTACAGCTGCAAGTAACCACCCTCGATTACTCGGAATACTTAGGACGCATCGTTATCGGCCGCATCCATAACGGCGTAATTAAAGCTGGTCAACAGGCAGCTTTAGTAAAGGATACGGGCGCGGTTGTCAAGGGTAAAATAACAAAACTTCTTGGTTTTGAGGGCCTCAAACGGGTGGAACTAAACGAGGCCAGCGCCGGTAATATCGTTGCTGTGGCTGGTTTTGCCGACGCTAACATCGGGGAAACCGTAACTTTAGCCGATGACCCGCAAGCTTTACCCCTAATTAAAGTCGATGAACCGACCCTACAAATGACCTTCTCGGTGAACGATTCTCCCTTTGCCGGTCAGGAAGGCACTTTTGTCACCTCGCGGCAAATTCGCGATCGTCTGATGCGAGAATTAGAAACTAACGTCGCCCTACGGGTGGAAGAAAGTGATTCTGCCGAGAAATTCCTAGTTTCGGGACGGGGAGAACTGCATTTAGGTATTCTCATCGAAACCATGCGTCGGGAAGGCTACGAATTCCAAGTATCGCAGCCGCAGGTTATCTATCGCGAAATTAACGGTCAACCCTGCGAACCCTACGAATACCTCGTTTTAGATGTACCCGAAGAAGCGGTGGGTTCCAGTATCGAACGTCTCGGCCAACGGAAAGGGGAAATGCAGGATATGCAGACGGGCAGCAATGGCCGTACTCAATTGGAATTCGTGATTCCGGCCCGAGGTTTAATCGGTTTCCGGGGCGAATTTATCCGTCTGAGTCGCGGTGAGGGGATTATGAACCATAGTTTTCTCGAATATCGTCCTTTCTCTGGGGAATTGGCCACCCGTTACAATGGCGTGATTACTGCCTTTGAGGAAGGAGTCGCCACTTTCTACGCCCTCAAAAACGCCGAGGACCGGGGAGTATTTTTTATTACTCCGGGGACAAAAGTGTATAAAAACATGATTATCGGCGAAAGCAACCGGCCCCAGGACGTGGAGATCAATATCTGCAAAACTAAACAGTTAACTAACCATCGTTCCGCCACCGGGGATGAATTGGTTCAGTTACAATCCCCCGTGGATATGAGTCTCGAACGCGCCCTCGAATACATTGGACCAGATGAGTTGGTGGAAATTACCCCGAAATCGATCCGTCTGCGTAAATTACCGGTGAAAAAGTTAGCCAAACGTTAATCGGTTTTGACAAAATCCGGCGGCAATTTTGCCATGGCCGTTGCTGCTAAAAGGGGCAGCAATGGCTCGAAGATGATCGGTAATTGGTTAAGATTGAGATCTAACAAAGAAATCCACTCAGATTTTCAACAAAACTGAGATGATAGAAAAAAGTGCCTTGAGTTTGAGGGTAAAGAATCTGCTGTGAGCTATTCTGCTACTTTGATGCGACATCCGATGTTTCCCGCCGCGTCGGACAGCAATCGTCTGCGTCTCTTTTCGGGATCCGCTAATGTATCTCTCGCCCAAGAGGTGGCCCGTTATCTGGGTATGGATGTGGGGCCGATGATTCGTAAACGTTTCGCCGATGGTGAATTGTACATCCAGATTCAGGAATCGATCCGGGGCTGTGATGTCTATTTAATTCAACCCTGTTGCAATCCCGTCAACGATCATTTGATGGAATTGTTGATCATGATTGATGCCTGTCGTCGTGCTTCTGCCCGACAAATTACCGCCGTAATTCCCTATTATGGTTATGCTCGCGCCGATCGCAAAACCGCCGGCCGGGAATCGATCGCCGCTAAACTGGTGGCTAATCTGATCACGGAAGCGGGGGCAAGTCGCGTGTTGGCCATGGATTTGCATTCGTCCCAAATTCAAGGTTATTTCGATATTCCCTTCGATCACGTTTACGGTTCCCCAGTGGTGGTGGACTATCTTCTCAGTAAAAAATTACCCGATATCGTCGTGGTTTCTCCCGATGTGGGTGGGGTGGCTAGGGCGCGGGCTTTTGCCAAAAAACTCAGTGATGCTCCCCTAGCAATTATTGATAAACGCCGGCAAACCCATAATGTGGCGGAAGTGATGAACTTGATCGGTGATGTTAAGGATAAAACGGCGGTTTTAGTCGATGATATGATCGATACGGCTGGTACGATCGCTCAAGGGGCGCAGTTACTGAAAGCCAAGGGGGCGCGACAGGTTTATGCTTGTGCCACCCATCCGGTTTTTTCTGGTCCGGCGATCGAGCGTTTATCCAGTGGTATAGTCGAGGAAGTGATCGTTACTAACACGATTCCCGTCCCCCAAGAACATTTTTTCCCGCAACTGAAAGTCTTGCCGGTTGCCCCGATTCTGGGGGAGGCCATATGGCGCATCCATGAGGACAATTCCGTGAGTAATATGTTCAAATAGACGGACGAATCCCCCTAAAACTAGGGGGAATTTTTATATTTAGGGCTTGCTGAATAAATGTGAAATGTAGGCAAGGTAAGGGTTTTGTGGCTTTTCTCGTGAAACAGGTGCAAGATTTTGAGAGAATCGTGCTTCAAAACCTTGCGTCTTCATCAGCCCGCGTCCTGTAGGGGCGAAGCATTCGGGCAATAACCTATCGGTGAAACCGTAGATTTTCTATCCGAATGCTTCGCCCGTACTTTTTGCCGCAAACCCTATTTATTTTGTTGACATTAATTCTGATTTGTGGCAGCGTCGGGGTTGTCAAGTCCTCCCAGACGATTGAAGGGCCAAAAACGCACCACGGCGCGACCGATTAAGTTGTCCCGGGGAACGAAGCCCCAAGCGTGGGAATCATAACTATTATTGCGATTATCGCCCAAAACCAAATATTGATCGGGGGGAACTGTCACCGGTCCGAAAGTATAATTAGGTTCTTCGGCGATATACTTTTCCGCTAAAACTTTACCGTTGACGTGAACTAGACCGTTTTTGACTTCCACCTTATCCCCCGGCAGTCCAATCACCCGTTTAATAAAAGCATCATGAAAATTTTGAGCTTTCAGAGCGGCTGTCGGACTAAAAACCACTATATCACCCCGTTCTGGCTTCTGAAAATGATAGCTAACTTTCTCGATAATTAGGCGATCGTTAATCTGGAGAGTGGGTTCCATGGAAGAAGAGGGAATATAACGGGCCTCGGCCACAAAAGTGCGGATGCCAAAAGCCAAAATTCCAGCCGTGACAATGGTTTTAACTGCTTCTAGCCAAGGGTTTTCTTGGGGGACGGGAGGAGGAGAGGGTTTTTCGGATTTATGGTTCAAGCTTTCAGCCATAGAATTTAAACTTTTGAGAAGGATTAAGCCAATACGCTCTTTAATGTTCTAGTCTAGTGATAGTAGCAGCGTAGATAATATTTTAAGACAATTTTCCCACATATACTGGATCACTGTTAATTTGTCAACGCCGCATCCTGCTGCCTGAAGGGGAATTTCCTCAGGGGTAGAAAAAGGTGATGTAGTCTATCAAAAAGTAGAGTTTTTCGCTGCTATTAAAGTAAAAGCTTGATAATTCGAGAATTGAAGCCCTAATCTCCCTTAAAAGTCTCTTCTCCGTCACTACTTGGACCTATGTTTGCACAAATTCCCGAACGATCAATGCACTATCTGCGATGGGTTGTTACCATCGCTTGGTTAATTCTGATATTTTCTCTGTTTTTTGACCCGATTTCGGCACAATTAACCGATACTAATAATCTCTCTAGTCCCCTGAGAGTTGATCCCGATGTCTGCATTAAAGTCCAGGGGGTTTGCCTCCCCCAATCCTCCTATCAGTTAGGTGCGCCGATTTTTTGGGGAATAGTGGTTCCTAGTAGCATTTTTATCTTATTAGTATTCGGTCACGAACTCTGGCGGCGTATCTGTCCTTTATCCTTTCTTTCTCAAATACCGCGCGCCTTGGGTAAACAGCGTCAGAAAAAACACACCGATAAATCGGGGAAAGTCCGCTATGAAATCTATAAAGTGCCGAAAAACTCTTTTTTAGCCCGGAATTATCTCTATCTACAATTAAGTCTGTTATTTTTGGGTTTATGCGGACGGATTCTCTTTGATAATTCCGATCGCTTAGTCTTGGGTAGCTTTTTAATCTTTACTATTCTAGGGGCGATCTTTGTGGGTTATTGGTATGGGGGCAAATCTTGGTGTAACTATTTCTGTCCCATGAGTCCAGTGGAAAGGATTTACAGTGAACCGAGGGGTTTACTGAATAGTACCGCTCACGAAGACAGTCGCGGTGGGATTACTCAATCCATGTGTCGTATTGTCCGTGAAGATGGTAGCGAACAAAGTGCCTGTGTTGCCTGTCAGAGTCCCTGTATCGATATCGATGCGGAAAGATCCTATTGGGATGGGATAACTAACAGAGATCGCCAATGGCTTTATTACGGTTATTTTGGCTTAGTTGTTGGCTATTCTATCTATTATTATCTCTATGCTGGCAATTGGGACTATTATTTCTCTGGAGCTTGGGCGCACGAAGAAACTCAACTAGAATCCCTCTTTCAACCGGGTTTTTATCTTGCAGGTCAGACAATTGCGATTCCGAAGCTGGTAGCTGTTCCCTTAACTTTGGGAATCTGCACTTTTTTGGGTTACTTTCTCGGTAAAAAAGTTGAAAATGCCTACAAAGTCGATAGAATTCGCAAAAAGTCGCCTTTAACTACAGAAATTATCCGTCACCGCGTCTTTACTGTCGGAACTTTTCTGATTTTCAATTTCTTCTTTATTTTCGGTGGTCGTTCTTTTATTAATCTTTTGCCAAAATTTTGGCATTATTTCGCTGATATTTTACCGGCTGTTTTGAGTAGTTTATGGTTATATCGCACCTGGACAAGGGAGCCGGGCCGTTACCAACGAGAAGGACTAGCGGGAAGATTGCGTAAACAGTTGGGTAAACTGGGTCTCGATACGGCTAAATATCTCGATGGGCGATCGCTGGAAGCTTTGGACGCGGATGAGGTGTATGTGTTAGCCAAGATACTGCCGGATTTCACCCACCAGAAGTGTTTAAAAGCCTATAAAGCCGTGTTAAAAGAGGTTTTGGAGGAGGGATATACTGACTTCGGCCACAGCCTCGAAATCCTAGAACAAATGCGCTTAGAGTTGACGATTACCGAGGCCGAACATCAGGCAATTTTAACAGAGTTGGGTGTGGAATCGGCCGAACTTCTCGATCCGGACAAGCAGTATAGTCGCGAGGATTGGTTGCGTTTGCAGAGTTACCGCGATGCTTTGTTAGAAAGTTTGTTGGTGACTTGGAAAAAAGACCCCGATCGCCGGGTGGGGTCAGAATTGCTGGAAGTGTTAACCGGTAAGAGTTCCAGGGAGGCGATCAAGCATTTATTGACGGAATTGCCGGCTGCGGAAACGGAAACTGTCGAGTCTTTGCGTCGCCAGTACAGAGTTACCGGTCAGGAGGAGGAAACGATTCTCCATCGTCCTCTGTCCCGTCAATTATGGCAAAATATCGCCCGTGCTTTTCAGGTCTTCGATCATCTATCTTTTAGTAGTGACAGCGATCGTGATCAACAGGAAAGAATTTTATTGGAAAGATTCCAGCTATTCGATAGTGATGGCTCCGGACAAATTAGCCTTGAGGAGTTAAAAGCTTGTATTCAGGCGATCAAACCGGGGGTGACAGACAAGGAAATCGAAGCTATGTTACACCATGCCGATGCCGGTCGCGATCATCAGATTAGTTTTCCGGAGTTTCGCAACCTACTGCACCAATTCCACCAATAAACTGTCTTAGATAAGGAGTCTTTATTTTCCCTGACTCCTTTTTTTCTTTAAAAAAATAGCTGTTCGCAGGCAGGCACGGATTCCCATTATACTAGAAAGTATAAGGCAAGTTGAGGGCTTTTGTCAAGCTTTTTTAAGAAAAAATTTCGAGGTTTTGCTGAACTGTATGAGGGTAAATCCGATAGGGACTATAGAGAGGGAGATTTAATGGCAAAATGTAGTATATTTGTTTCTATTTCAGTTATGGTTTCTGGAAATCGCTGATTGTTAAAATTGATCTGCTCGGAATATAGATGATAGGCTGTATTGTAAAAGTTACGAAGGATAAAAGCAATAAATATGCTGGGTGTTAAAGGGGAGGACACTGGAATTCGGCAGTTTTTGAATTGTCCTAGGGTGAGATGACATCTGGGGTGATGAATCTCTTGAAAATTATCAGGATCGTAATCAAATCTAATCGGTACAGCTACAATATTTTTGGCGATAATATCGGCAAATATCTCGTCTTCTTCATATAGTTCTGGCTCATTTTGAAAAGATTCTAAATAAGGGGATGAGAAGAAAGCTAGTCTATGGGATAATAACTGCGATCCTTGGAAGCGATAAAGTAATTGAATCAAGGCTCCATCAATCATTTTAATATTATAATTCTTCCCGCGATCAAGCTCATCATAAATATCTTGATAGGCAACATTTTTTAGGGCAATGGATAAGTCGGAACTATTGGCATAGCTAATCTCAGAAATATTTTGACTCAATTTATTCAAAGTCGGAAAGTTCTGCTGACTTGATAATCCTACTTCTATCAATTTAGCCGTTAAATTTTTAACATCTTTAAAGATATTCTGAACATTAAGCATTTCTTAACTATTCTTGGAATATTTTGATAATTTCGTTTTTTTCATCTGATGAAAATTCTATACTTTTTAACTTGGCAATTAATTCTTGCTTTTCCCTGTCATTTTTATATCTCTTGGTATTAAGAGTATCTCGATAAACCTTCTTCATTTGTTGAAGTTCTTCGGGGGTTGGATAGGTAAACTCAAGAGCAAAATTTCTCGATTTAATTTCCTGAAATTCCCTCTCTAAAGCTGGCATATTTGCTCCATAACCAATAACTCTTAACCAAGCTTTACTTCTAGTCATCGCTGTAAATAAAATATTGCGGTTACTAGCAATTTGTGAACCAGATAAACATTCTTGAGCGTTAATGAAATAAACCATTGCCGCTTCATTGCCTTTTGCACGATAAATCTGTGTAAAAGCAATCGAGTTTTCTTGAAAAAACTCATCGGGAGAAGATGTGCTACCTGCTAAATGAGAATTAATATTTTTTGTAAATAACATTTGTCTAGCTTTTCCAAAAACGTTGCGAGCATTTTTAGGTATTGGATGGATAACCATAATATCTTGGCATCTTAATTCATCTTCCTTGAGATTCTTGGCAATTTGTTCCACTAGCCATTCAAATTGCTCCTGGTTGTTATCGAAAGATTTAAAGTTGATAATATCATCGATAGAAGAATGTTCTTCAAGGAATTTAGGACTGGTTTTGGGGGTTCTAATCAGTTTAACAAATTCTCCTGATTTTAATTCTCCTTCTTCAACCTCATAACCAATATCTTGCCATAATTGAGGATTATCAAACATTTGAATTAGTCCCTGTGGATAATAAACTCCAAAACCTAGAGCATGAGCAGAGGACAGAATAGGACGAGAATTTCTGTAACAAGTATTTAAAACCACATCTTGTTGGGGTTCGCTGGGTAAATTCTCCAATTTAACTCTAGGATTACCATGATTATCATTTCCAAAAATAACTTCGGGAGAATGCATGACTTTACTATTTAAGCTTTGCAACTCATCATAGGCATAAACTAAACGTTTATCATCTTTCAAGATTTCATAGCAGAGTCTTAAGAAGTCTTGAGGAAAATCTTGAGCTTCATCAATTAAAATAAGATCATAATATTGATGAAATTTTTTAATCTCTCGGAAGGCTTTTTGACAGACAAACTCAAAAGGGTCTTCATTCAACAAATATGTTAGGTTGTTTGCTTGACTAAAATCTAAATATTCAATATTATGTCGTTTACATAGCTCATAATAAATTCCTTCTATCTCAGGACTTCCCCAAGCGTGAATAATTTTTACTTTTTCCCAGTCTGGTTCGGAATTTTTATGCTCATAACTAAACCGAGTAATTAAATCTTTGTATTGATCCTTTAACGAGCGTGTATAGAAGGTAACAGCAATATTCCAATCGGGATGAGTTGCATGAAGATAAGCTACTTTCAGCGCTAAGACAATTGTTTTTCCCGAACCTGCTAAACCTCTAATTCTTTGTACACCTTTAGTGGTTTCTAAAACAGCCTTATTTTGAGTTTCATCAAGATTAGCGATAGAATCTTCTAATTTTTTTAACTTTGCTCCCCTAGAATCTCGTTTAACAACATAACTGCGAGCGTCTTTTTTTCTAATGGTTGTAACAGCTTGTATAACTGAGTTGACTTTCTCGAAATATTCAGAATCATTGCCTTGACATTTCTTGATAAAATCATCAAGATCTTTATCTTTAATAAGAACAGGATATTCCTCTGGGTTAATTCCTTCTGGATAATTATTCCAAATCGGTGCATAGGTGGCTACAGAAATGTTAACTATTAGCTTTCTTTTTTGAACAAGCTCTTTATAAGACAGCAGTTTTGCTTCTAACTTGGTTATGCTCTCGTCTTGAGTGCCTTCAATATCCAAATCATAATTTTTTCCCTCATCAATATTAAAAATAATAACCCCTTGCTGACGAGAGACTAATAGAGCATCAATTTGATATCCTCCTTGGGGAGTTCCAATAATAGGATAGCCGATATACAATGTTCCCTCTATATCTGTTCTTTCCTCAAAATATTTAGCTAATCTTTGAGAAGATACAGGTTTAGCTGAAGAACCGCGAATAACGTTAACCATAATTTTTACCTCGGGAGTTCTTTTAGCAGAATCATTAGATGCCTATTGATTCTTGAGGAGGGCAACAAAATTACTATAGCATTTTTTCAACCATCAAGTCATGTTATGATTATCGGTTAATCCCCAGTTTTGACCTAAAGCTATAGATATAGATATTAACCTCTCACAATAAACCGCGATAGCGGATAAAAACGAGGATTACTGCCCAGGAACCTAAAGCTACTTTAACGGCGACTAAAATATTTAGTATCGGTAAAATGCCGCCACTAAATAGCGCTCCTAATTCCCCGTGGGGTAACTCAAATCCTGAGAGAGTAATGACGGCTAAAACAATAAAAACTAAGACGGAAATTTTCTCCCATGTTGCCGCTTGCCAACGGCGATAAATTGCTTGCATCCATTCGGGAGACGAGGTAATTGCTATTAAACCAATTGCCGTACCTCCGGCGACTCCGGCGGCAAAACCTCCCCCCGGACTTAAATGTCCGCGGATAGCTAATTCAATGCCCACTAAAGCGGTAATTGTTGCCCCTAAACGGGCTAAAATAATTGAAGGTTGGTCGGTAAATTGATGGATTTTACTGGCGGGTTTTTCGGTGGCTAAAAGAAAATTTGCCCCCATAATGGCAATGGTAAAAACCACCACTTCATAGATGGTATCGTAGAGACGATTACGAAAAATAACCACCGAAACCGCATTAGGAACACCACCGTCGTGCACCAGGGATTCAACAATTTCTAAGGATGATACAGAGGAAGCAGTATTGGGAATAATTACCATTTTGACAGCGAAGGCAATGGCGGCTAGAGTATAAATCCATTTCATTAGTGTTTCTCCTCTAATTTGGGGGTTTCAATACAGGTTAAAATCGTGTTGGCTGCCGTTAATTCATTTTTAAAAATATCGTAGAGATAGGGTAATCTAATTGTGGTTTCGTAGGGGATAGTTTCTGGATTGTCTTGACGGATACAGACGGCATGAATATCTTTATCCATAAGTGCCTGTTGCAAAGCTTGTTTATCACTGTAGGCAACTAATTCTAAACGCATAAAACGTTTACTTAAAACCGTTTGTAGTTGAGTTTTTAACTGTTCTAAAACTGTATCGGTTTCCTCGGCAATTACTCCTAAACGCATCACTAAAGAGGAACGAATCGCCACCGCGTAGAGAGTTACGGCTAACATGGTTCCCATCAAAGCTTCGGTTAAAGACACATCTGCTGCCCCTAATAAAGCATAGACTAAGGCTGCTATTGCCCCTAAAACCCCGCGAATTACTAGAGCTTGGTAGGGATTAGATTGTAACATCACCATCGCCGCAGTTAAAGGCAAGAGGGCAACAATAACATAGAGATAACTTTCATTCATCTTTAATTTTACTCTCGATCGCTAGAAGTATAAGCTAAAACGTAGCCTAACATGGTGTTCCAAATTGCTAGGGAAATTATTGCCAATAATAATAAAGGCCAATTTTGGGGAACTTTCAAAAGTAGCCCGAAAATAATCGCCATGGAACCCAAAGTATCAGCGACAGATAGACCATGTAATTTATATAATACCGAGCGCTTGTCTAAAAGATGCGCCGTTCCCCAAAACCAGAAAAAAACTCCGATAGCGATGCAGATATAACTCAAAATGTCAATCATGATTCGTTCAATCGTTTAAGAATTTGTGCTAATAACATAAAACCAGCATTACCGACACTGAGAATAATCACTGCTACCACTCCAATCATCCAATCATCCCGCAGAACTGACACCACTAGAATAATAATCGATGATTTACTGGAAGCACTGGCAAAGGCGGCCATTTTTTGCCAGATGTCATCATTTTTTGCCACTTCATAAAGGGGAATTAATAGGGCGACAATCATGGCAATGAGAACAATATTCATTCCTGGGAACTCCGTTTAATTAGATGAACTTCATAACCCTCATTTTCCTTGTATTCGGTGACGATAGTTTTCGGGGTAAAGGTAATGAGAAATATATCCCAAAAAGCTAATCTGGGTGAACGTTTACCCGAAATTCTCTCGAAAATAATTTCTTCTTCCTTGTGGGGATGAAAGATAATTTCAAACGCTTCCTTATAAGCTTGGGGAATAGCCAGCAAAACTTTAATTATTACCTTTAACCAATCGCCTAAAGTTTCGCTAGAGGCGAAATTACGGGGCAAAAGAAAAGCAATAGCCACCCCGATCATAATATTAGCGGGGGTAAAATTAGCGGTGAGCAAAAACCACATAGTTAAACGCAGAATTATATGTCCGATCATGCTAAGACCATCCAAAATAATAAAACTAACATTATACTCATCATACCGATGAGATTATCAAATTGTTCCCAAGCTCGCGATAATTTTAGGGATAACTTTTTGAAAACTGCCAGATATAACCACCACCCGGCACCGATGACGGCTAAAGCTTTGATAATATTGGGGAGATTATAAGCTTCAACATAGACGGCATTGGATAAAAATAGGGCGGCAAGCAGCAGAATGATTGCTGTCCAGAAACCGATAGTTAGCTTCTGTTTACTTTCGCCCCCTGCATGGGGTAAAAAGATAAATTTAGCAAAGGAAATCGCTGTCCCCACCGCCACAAGATTGATCATAATCTCTTGCCAGGGTACTAAATTTTTCATCGTTAACGCTTTCGCCCCAAAACCGGATAATAGGGGGAATCCAGAGATAGAAAAACTAGCAACCACTAGGGCAATCCAGAGAGAATTAGGGAGCGATTGTTGCTGTAATTCTTTAAAATTGCGACTGGGTAAAACTCCCGCTAACAGAAATAGGCAAGATTTAACTAAACCGTGGGTAAGGGTATAAAAACCACTGACTACCGGGGCGGCTAAAATAAAACCTAACTGGGAAATAGTATGGAAGGCTAACATCCGCTTGCTATCCTTTTCAAACACTGCGTATGACACGCCAAAAATCGCCGTTAGCACCCCGAAAAGCCGAATTAGGACATCTAAATCCCCTAGGATTAAAGCACAGCGCAGGAGGGGAAAAATGCCAGCTTTTACCACCACCCCCGACATCAGCGCCGAGACGGAGGTTTCCGATTCCGAGTGTGTCATCGGTAGCCATAACCCCGAGACAAAGATTCCCCCTTTGACTAATAATCCCATGAAGATTAAAGCCAAGGCTTCGGGAGGTGCGTCCTTTAAACCAGCAAAAGCAAAGGAATTATTGGCTTTATAGACTAAAACTGCGCCAATAAGGTAAAATAACATCGCCACATTGCTGATAAACAGATAACGCAGGGCAACCCAGAGAGAGCGATCGCTGCGAGGATAGGCAATCATCAGAAAAGCGGCAATACTAATTACCTCTAGGGCAACGTAAACGCTAATAAAATCCTCACAGACGAAGACAGAATTAATGCTGCCGTGGAGAATGATAGCTTGGGCGTAAAAAAAGGCGGTTTTGCTACTTTCCCAGTTATAAAAAATAACTGCCATCGTCACCAGGGCATTAGTGAGGATAAAATAGGCACTTAACTGATCAGCTACCAGTTTCACGCCATAATTATCCAGCAGGTTGAGGGTTATGGGGGAGGATTGGCTAAATAGAAGGAGAGAATAGGCGAGAGAGATAATAGTGGTGGCGAGAGCCAGATATTTGTCTAATCGCGGCAATAAATAGATGATAAAGCCGATCAAAAAGGGTAAACTTATCCAAGCGATCGTTAAAGTATTCATGGTGTGTTATTTTTTTCTATCTCACTGCTGTCGAGGGTGGGGTTATCTTTGGCTAATTTCATCACTCCCACCAGCATTAACGCCTGAATGGAAAAACCGATGACGATCGCTGTTAAAATCACTGCTTGGGGTACAGGATCGGCGTAATTTTGCTGTTTAACTGTACCGAGGATGGGAGTAAATAAACCGTCACGGGAAGAAATCACCACATAGTAGGCGATAACGCCCGTACTCATGACATCCATGGCGATAATCTTCATGATTAAGTTTTTTTTCAGGAATGTTCCTAAAAATCCGCACAAAACGGTGGCGAATACAAACAACTCTAGCAGGGGAATCGTCACTGGGCTTCTTGATTAGATTTGGTTATGAGTCAAAATACTTTTTCTAATTATCCTCGATCGAGTCCCAATTGATCAAAAAATTCTCAAGATTATTGGCGAATTTTCGGGCGGCAAATAGATTGCCTTGGATCTATAAGTATGATTGAAAAAAAACAAAAGCAAGCGGTTTCGCTTTAATAGTGTATATCTTGCCAGAGGGGGCAATCAGTAATGTTTTGGAAATCTTTGATATTTTTGCTGGCAATAATAACCCGACGACTGGGATATTTTTCTTTGAGTAGAGACCATTGAGCCGATAGGATACAATCTATATCAATATTTTCTTTAACTTTGTTTGGTTGACCTGTTGCTCTCAACTCAGCCCAAAGATCAGCGGCTTTTTGTAGTAAAATAAAACTGACTTTCTGAAACTCAATTACATTCCTTAACTTATCTAATTCTTGCACGCTTTTACTTCTCGTCTAACCTCATAATCACATAGATCAGATGAAGTCAGACAAGCTCCTCTTGCCAGCAGACGATAAAACCATTCGGTACATTGATAAACTTCTGTACATAACTTTTGATCTTCTGGCCAGTCTTCACCGATCGGGGTTACTAATAAGCTTAAAATGTTAGAGTCCAGAATTACCATCACTCTTTTAATCCCATCCCTTAACTTTTCTCAGATTTTCTAACTGTTCTAAGCGAGATTTTGCCCATGCGATCGCTGGCTGATTTTTTTGTTTCTGCACTTGATCAGTATCGGATTTATTCGACGTATAAAAGTCTGTCCAATTGAGAGGTTTAGTTTCTTGATTTTCGTATTCTTGTATTTGCCAGAGGATAGCCATAGCCCTATGCTTTAAAGAGATTAAAACTTGGTTAAACTGAATTTTTTTCTCTGGTTGCAAGCTAGGATCATTTAAAAAAGCCTTGGCGATCATCTTAAAAGATTCTAGGGATTTGTGGGGAAAATAGCCAATATATTTTTCTATTATTATCTCTGAGAGTATGGTAATACCGAAGCAAATACGATTATATTGAGCGGATTTATCTGTTGATTTTAACAAAGCATCTAACAGTATTTTCTTCACTCGAATTAACTCGATAAAACCCTGTAAATAATTATCATAATAGGCCATTTTTTTAAGCTATCAGCAGACAAAAATTCACAATACTTAGCTTGAAGTTCTCTTGTTATTGGTTGATATTCAAGAGAATAAATATTCTCCGCTTGAGGTGGAGTTTGAGCTGCTCTGATTTTTTCTATAACTATCGTCTAATTCTAGAAAAATTCCCTCGGCATTGAGGACTAGATCTTCATCAGATAAGGGCGGAAAATCCAGGTGAATTGTCCGCTTCAGAATCTCTAATAGCAAATCTAACCGCTCTGAGTCTGTCAAGCGGTCAAAGGTATCTAAAAGTTCCTGAACTATAGCAGTCATAGCAGTTACCCTATATCTGCTCAATACTATAACACAAGCTTAACAAGGCTCTTAGTTATTGCTTGACAGCCCCAATAAATTCTGAATGTAAGTTTGGAATCCCCCCAAACCGCCATCGTCATCCCAACGCTGTCTGAAAGTTGGTAACTTCTCCAATTCCATCACCTTCCCACCCTGATACCTGACTCGATAATCAAACATCGCATCTGCTTTTGCTGATACAGGTGGATTATCAAAATCAATAGCCCAAAGCACCTCAACAATCCGATAGATGTCGTAATTAGGGTTTGCGGCAAAAAGTTTTTCGTGGGGGCAGGAGTCGGTCGTCAGTAGCCGGTCGTCGGTCGTTTCAGGCTTTGTTGCCCTCTCTTTTTGTACCAATTTTGTACTATGAAAAGGATAATGCAAGGTTTTTGAGAGTCCCAATCCGATTTTCGCAGCATGAACAGCGGATTTTAACAGGTCAAAAGCCTTATTTTAAAAGGGTTTTACCATTATTCAGCCAACCATATATAAACGACCAAAACCGCCAAACCAATAGCTATACTGTCACCGAAAAATTGGGTTGAAAGCCTCGCCCTTTTAGGGCGACTTGATCTGATGTATGATATTAAGAATAGGGGGCCGGTAAGCAACCGCTTAAAAAACCCAGTCATCAACCGATGAACGCACCTTGAAAACTAGAGTTATGGGGTTCTATAGGGGA
>NZ_JADBUE010000391.1:0-3376 GCF_020245805.1 Microcystis sp. M179S2
AAGAATAATTAATGTCCAAACCTGATTTTTTTGGGTTCCTTCCACTGATTTTAGGCGATTATCGATGCCCTCAACCTTTTCGGTTAACTTTGCCTGTCCTACCTCTAGCTTATTTAACCGTTCGTCGATTTTGTCAAATTTTTGATTAACATCTTTTTGGAGATTGTCAATTTTCCCCTCAATCCTCGTCAAAACAGCTTCTAGGGAATAGGTAACGGTTTCGTTAGACATGGTATCAACTTCCATTAGATATATTTTCTCGGTCCGCTATTGGGGACTATTTTAAGACTAAACCGGTTCGAGGTTGTTCGAGAAGATCGTTTTTCTGGGATGACAAAACTTGAAACTGTGACTAATAGCCACGGGTTAATTCTAGGGATTACCTGAAAAAAATACTTTCCAACCGGCTGTAGCGATCGCACTTGCCAAAAGAATAATCAATGTCCAAACCTGATTTTTTTGGGTTCCTTCCACTGATTTTAGGCGATTATCGATGCCCTCAACCTTTTCGGTTAACTTTGCCTGTCCTACCTCTAGCTTATTTAACCGTTCGTCAATTTTGTCAAATTTTTGGTTAACATCTTTTTGGAAAGTGTCAAATTTTTGGTCAACATCTTTTTGGAGACTTTCAAATTTTTGGTTAACATCTTTTTGGAGATTGTCAATTTTCCCCTCAATCCTAGTCAAAACAGCTTCTAGGGAATAGGTAACGGTTTCGTTAGACATAGTATCAACTTCCATTAGATATATTTTCTCAGTCTGCTATCGGGGACTATCTTAAAACTAAACCAGTTCACCGCTTTCTTGTAAAGAGTGGAGACGTTGATAGATTCCCTGCTGATTTAATAATTGGTCATGGCTACCGATCTCGACAATCCGACCATTATCCAAGACGACAATTTGATCAGCTTCTCGAACAGTACTGAGACGGTGGGCGATAATAATCGTGGTGCGAGTGCCTAAGATGGATTTCATGGCTAGTTGAATGGCTCTTTCTGACTCATAATCTAAGCTAGAAGTGGCTTCATCAAAAACTAACACATCTGGATCAACAATTAACGCCCTAGCAATTCCTAAACGCTGTCTTTGTCCCCCCGAAAGACGCACGCCCCTTTCCCCTACAATAGTGGAATAACCATTAGGTAATTCCTGAATAAATTCATCGACACGGGCAATTTTACAGGCTTCTTCTACCTTCTCAAAGCTAATATTAGGATTACCGTAGGTGAGATTTTCTAACACCGTACCATTAAACACATCTACTTCTTGATGGACAATCGCTAACCGTCGCCGATACCAAGTCACATCCAAGCGACTAATATCCTCGCCATCTATCAGAATTTGCCCTTGACTCGGTTCAAAATAGCGGAAAAGTAACTTAACTAAAGTGGATTTTCCTGAACCAGATTTTCCCACTAATGCCACGGTTTGATAGGGTTCAATCAGAAGATTAATATCCTTTATAATCCTTCTTTCAGGACTATAGCCAAAGCTAAGATTACTTAATTCTACTTTCCCCGTAAAATGATAGGGATTGTGTTGGGCATGATCGGCTAAAAGACTACCAGCATCAGTGCCACTGGGCAAGTTGATAAATTCCTGTAAACGGGCCATAGAAGCATAGCGACGAGCGAAAGTTTCTGCCATTTGGGATAGGGGATCTAATTCCGCATAGGCCATACTAGCGAGGGTATAGGTGGTGATAAAATGCCCGATCGAGATTTTCTGTTGGACGGTGGCTAGGAGAGTAAAGAAAAATACTCCAAATAAACTAGCTTGGACGAGGGTTTTTTCCCAAGTAATTAAGTCCACATAACCCTTATGAATGCGATAGACAACGTAGGTAAATTCTCTCTCTAAACGCTGTTTCTGACGATATAATTCCTGTCCTTCTGTGGCAAAAGCTTTGACGGTTTTGATATTAGTAATAATCTCAGAATTGCGACTTTGGGTATTTTCGATGTGCTGATCAAGAATTCTTTCTTTTTGCATTAAATCTTTTAAATCTCTCAAAATAAAAGCTACAATTAATACAAAAGAAACAACAAAAGCGAGGGCGATCTGCCATTGAATTACCCAAATAACAAGAAAAATACCGAAAACTCTAAACAATTTTGGGATCATCATTCCCGCCACTTCGGGATAAGTCCAAGTATGATTTTCTATCCCTTTGGCGATCCGGTTAGCGATGCGTCCTGGATTATTTTCATCATAAAAAGATAGGGGTAAGGTGAGAATTTTGGCAATAATTTTTTTGAGATGATCTCGTCTCGCTCTTAAGGATATTTCCCAGTGAAACCATACACCCAGCCAAGGCTGAATTGGTGCTTTAATTACCGTGGTTAGGAAAATTAAGCCTAATAATACTGCCAAACTAACCCACTTTTCTGAGGCAAAGGGAGTTAAAACCATGGTGCGATCGACTAAAGATTGCACGAATCCATCTAAAGGCTGATGAGAAAGAACATTAAGAATCTGTCCGACGGCGTAGGGAACCATCAGATCGATAATTTCAAAGACACTCGATGCAGCAATGCTCAAAAAGGCGGCTTTTTGATAATTGCGATAGTAACTGATAATATCGCGTAAGGAAGCCATAACATCAAGTAAATTGCCAATTTTTAACTTCTATCTGGTAACTGCTAACTGAAGAGACTAAAGGCACTTTTGGGATTGTTTTTCTGGAGTTACCATTATACTACAATACTACAAAAATCTGCCGACCTAGAAATTTCTAGGACAAAAGCCTTGTCATAGTCTTGTATTCTCAATCAGCTATTAGTCAGGAGACGATGCCAGATCAGCTTATATTTCATCCTTGGCAAAAGCACCACATATCAATTTATCGGAAATTTTGGCGAATATTATCACAAAAATTAATAAATTTCTGAAAGGTTTTTAAGTGTTCAGTTTTATCGATACGCTGTATTATAAAGCTTTTTTTCGGTACTTCTTCCTTCAACTAAAAAATAAATATTCATCGATTAACTAATTCCTTGGGGAAATTCTTCTAAGACATTGATAAGATCAATAAAGGCTTTTTGTCGAGTTTTAGAAATATGAAAATCAGCCGCATTGTGTACCTGAATTACTCCTCCTTTACGAGTGACTATTTTCCAATAGGCAGGACTGATATTATTAATTATATAGGGATGATGACTGGTAATAATAAACTGTAAATCTCGATAATTAACTAATAAATCTTCTGTTAAAGTGTCCAAACAGTTAACCCCCAAACTATTTTCAAATTCATCGATTAATATAACTGAACTTCCCCCGTATAAATATACTAGCTATGGCTCAAAGTCTTACAGAGCCTGAGTTAAAGCAATGTAATACTAATAAACTACTGGGTACAAACTCCTGAAATCTTTAC
>NZ_JADBUE010000392.1:0-3749 GCF_020245805.1 Microcystis sp. M179S2
AAAAAAGACCCTAAGACCCTTACCTAGTCTATATTTCACATTTATTCAGCCAGCCCTAAGTAATCTAAGTCCAAAATCAGTTATCAGTTATCAGATTTGAGTTTTAAGTGAACGATGCCCATTAGACATAGACCTAATATTATTCCAAGGCTAAAAGTTTTTCTGCTTAAGAGATTTATGCAAATAGAAATGGTTTAATTACTCCATATTTTTTCAATAAAATTGAATTAGCAACGAAAGATGTATATCTCAATTGTCGAACTACTTAATTAGGGTTTGCTGAATAATGGTAAAACCCTTTTAAAATAAGGCTTTTGACCTGTTAAAATCCGATGTTCATGCTGCGAAAATCGGATTGGGACTCTCAAAAACCTGGCATTATCCTTCTTGTAGTACATAAATTGGTACGAAAAGAGAGGGCAACAAAGCCTGAAACTCCTGAATAGTGACTCCTGACTCGGAGACTCCTGACTCCTTAACCCCACCAACAAACTTTTTCAGCACACCCTAATTAGTACACAAGAGAAAAGTAAGCTGTGATTGGGTTATAATTCTTGGAGATGTCTATTGACAAGTTTGGCTCTCTTTTCACTGATTACTGATTACTGCTCACTGATAACTGAAATCCCCGCTCCTCAATTTATGAGAATAGAAACCTTAAAATCAGGTTTAATCGTCTCCTGTCAAGCACCAGTGGAGTCATCTCTGCACGATCCTGTAATTATTGCCGCCATGGCTCATGCTTGCGTGGATAGGGGTGCTTGTGGGGTCAGAATTGATAGTCCCGCTCATCTGAAAGCCACCCGTCAACAATTGCCGGATATACCGATAATTGGGCTCTGGAAACGCAATTATCGCGATTGTTCGGTATATATTACTCCCAAATATCAAGATGCTCTCGCTATTGCCGATGCGGGTGCCGATATCATTGCCTTGGATGCTACCCCAAGAAAGCGTCCTAATGATGAAAATTTAGCCACAATTATCGATCGTATTCATCAGGAAACTGGTAAATTAGTCATGGCAGATATAGACTCGATCGAAAGTGCTATTTATGCCGTGGCAGCCGGTGCTGATATTGTCGGTACAACTCTTTACGGTTACACAGAAGCAACTAAAAATCTACCACCGCCGAGTTTTTCTTTCCTAGAAGAATTAGTTAATAAGTTATCAGTTCCTGTTATCTGTGAAGGAGGAATATCGACTCCAACAGAAGCAAAAAAAGCCCTCGAAGTTGGTGCATATTCGGTAGTTGTTGGCACGGCAATTACAGGGATTGATTTAAAAACTACCGCTTTTTTACAAGGAATTTTATCAAAAGATTAATGGGAGGGAAAAAAACAAAAAGTTTAGCCGCACCTCCTAAAATAGCGACAACCAAAGCGATTAAAATCCCCCGGTTTGTGAATTGCTGATAGGCAATCCCTGCGGTCAATCCGTTAATTTTTTCGTCACTACAATGGATAAACCCGTTAACTTTTCTTAACGTACCCATGTTTATTGTAATATTTCTTAATAGACAGGGATGGATCATATTTGCTAAAAAGGAGATCAAGTCAAAAAAAAGAACCCTTGGCAACCTCTCAAAATTACCCGATGATATTATCAAAATTAGCCACAGCAAGAGGATTTAATGGCGAGACTTGTAGGCCTAGTTTAGGACAATGATTAGACTTAGAGAAAGCCTTAGATTTATGAAAGGTTTCCCTGATTTGTACCCAGTAAGAGGACATCAGAAATTCTCTTAATCCCTCCTAAAGCAGAGGTTATCACCTTTTGTCAAAGGGGAAGTCCAGTCATAAAATGATCAAATTCTAACTGCGCCACCGTAAAATTTGTGCTTTAATG
Source organism: Microcystis sp. M179S2 (assembly GCF_020245805.1). Taxonomy (NCBI): domain Bacteria; kingdom Bacillati; phylum Cyanobacteriota; class Cyanophyceae; order Chroococcales; family Microcystaceae; genus Microcystis; species Microcystis sp. M179S2. Next base: position 1,849 of record NZ_JADBUE010000392.1, read on the forward strand.
GGGTTGACAAAATCCCGTTTTTCTGCTTGAGATTTTTCGTATTCTTGCTTGAGGCGATAATACCATTTGGCCTGGGTATCGGCATCATCAATTAACATCAAAGCTGGATGATAACTAAGTCCCTCCTGTTGTTTAATCACCACATCGCGATCCTGTTTGAGGAATTGTCGAGTTAAATAACGCAAAAGAGGGGTTAAAAATGCCAACCAAGGGATCGTATAGTATAAACTTTGATGGACTTCGCAGTGATTTTCATCGATGGGAGTAATTGCCGTAAAAGCACAGGCTAAATGGCGGTCGCCTCGTAGTATTTCTGTACGCACCGAGGGCAATTCAAAAACAATTTCAATCGATACTTTATTACCCAAAATTTTATAAGGTTTCGCACTTACAGGCATATCATAGGGGGCAAGACGAAAACCGAGGGGAACAGGTTCGTATTGTTTTTCCTTGACCCGAAATTGGCGCGGACCGCTGCGCCACCACCAAGAAGTATGAACGTAGGGACCGTGGGCCGGATCCATCAATCCCACCACTGCATGGTCAATATTGCAGTCAAAAGTGATAGTTTCGGCTATTTTGGGGGTAAGTTTGCCAAAATCGGCAATAGTCGGCACAGGGGGCAGATTTTCTCGATTAATTTCTCTTTTTGAGTCTGCCGGAATAAACACCCAGATATGACCTTGTATTTCACGACAGGGATAACTGGTGACACAAATTCTGCTAATATCAAGGCGATCGTGTTCAGTTAATGAGGGGATTTCAGAACAAACGCCATCGCTAGTGTTAAATTTCCAGCCATGATAGCAACAGTACACCCCATCCCCTTCAATCCAGCCATGGTGCAGCGGAATGCCACGATGGGGGCAAATATCCCGCAATGCGAACACTTCTCCATCCTCTCTCCTGCCAACAACAATCGGTTCACCTAGCATTTTTTTGGCCATTAGCTGACCGGGTTTAAGTTTATTTGCCGGTGTGGCCACATACCAAAAGTCGCGCAGTAAGCTAGTCATAAGATTTGTCTGGAGAGCTTCGATCGTTCATCCTATCATTAGAGATGAAGGTTATGACCGGGACTAGGGCAGATAATTTATGGACGTAACTGGATTCGAACCAGTGACCCCATCGATGTCAACGATGTACTCTAACCAACTGAGCTATACGTCCGCACGAATTGTTATTATAACACGATTGCTTCTAATTAGGCAAGCCCCTAGGCAATAAATTGATAGCCAATTAACTTATAAATTAACTTGGCAGTGGTAAATTCTGAGACCACCGAATCACTAATCGGGGCCAATTCCATCACATCGCAGCCAATCACCTGATGAGTTTGGAAAAGACGACGGAGAAAGCCTAGGGTTTGATGCCAACTTAACCCCCCCGGTTCCGGGGTTCCCACCCCCGGAATTAAAGCCGGATCTATACCATCCACGTCTATGGTTAAAAATACTTTCTCGGTGGTAATTTTGGCGATCGCTTTTTCGATCCAATTCGGATCACCGGCGATATCTCGATCCCAAATCACGGGAATCTGCTGTTTAGCGATTAATTCCGCTTCTTCTCGACAAATAGCCCGAATTCCCACGGGTAAGGTCGGTAAACCCATTTCTAACACCCGACGCATCACGCAGGCGTGGTTATGGTGGGAGCCTTCGTACTCAAAACGCATATCGCCATGGGCATCAATTTGAACCACCGTAAAAGGTTCCGATAAAGCTTGTTGGTAAGCTTGTACTACTCCAGTGGTGATAGCGTGTTCACCCCCGACGGCGACGACAAATTTATCATCGGCAATTAAACGCGAAACTGTAGCTGTGGTGACGGCTAACATCTCCTCGGCGGACAATTGCGGTTGCTGACGGGTATCTGCGATCGCATCATGGGTATAGATGCCC